>NZ_JBMBTE010000008.1:0-92539 GCF_048897285.1 Rhodococcus sp. O3 | reverse complement strand
AAGACCGTGGTCCTCGCCGGCCTGGTGGCTCTGGGGGCGCGGTGGCGTCGCACGTGGGTGCCCTCCGCGACCGCGCACCGCGCGACCGCGGAGGTGTCGCTGCGCAATGCCGTGCTCGAGGTGTGCGCGACCTCGGTCGCGTTCGGGTTGGCCGCCGCCCTCGCGACCTCCCCTTGATCGCACCGGCTTCGGTCAGCCGGCGAGACTCGCCGCGCGCCGCAGATCGCGGACGAGGGATTCGAGGGCGTCGTCGCGGCCGGTGCGCATCCGCAGGATCGCCGACGGATGCACGGTCGCGATGATCTGCGGGTCGGACGGCAACTTCAGTTCGGGGTCGGCGTGCAGGACCTGGCCGCGATGTTCGGTGATGCGGAAGGACGGGCCGAGCAGCGCCTGCGCGGCCGTCGCCCCGAGGCACACCAGCACGTCGGGACGGACCGCTTCGAGTTCGGCGAACAGCCACGGCCGGCACGCGATCACCTCGCCGCGCGACGGCTTCTTGTGGATACGCCGTTTCCCGCCGGCCTCGCGGGCGAACTTGAAGTGTTTGACGGCGTTGGTCACGTAGACGTCGCCGCGGTCGATCCCGGCCTTCTCGAGGGCACGGTCGAGCAGGTGTCCGGCGGGCCCGACGAAGGGCTCGCCGGCGCGGTCTTCCTGGTCCCCGGGTTGTTCGCCGACGAGCAGCAGCCGCGCGGTCGCGGGTCCGGCACCGAACACGGTGGGACCCGCGTATCGGTACAGATCACAGCCGCGGCATCCGGCGGCCGCGGACGCGAGGGCGTCGAGGTCGACGCTCGCCGGCAGGTACTGCTCGGCGCCGGGATGTTTGGCCATACCTGCTGGATACCCGGTGTTCGGTACCGGAACCGTGCAACCCCCGGCTCTCGTATGAAATGTCACAGAAATAAAAGATTGCACCGCTGCAGAGTTACGATCGGCCGACCGATCCAGGAGACGACCCGATGCCGAGAACCGCGACGACGGCAGCGCAGACTCGCCGCCGCTCGAGGCTGCACACCGTGGCCCGGCACCCTGCAACGCGTGTTCTCGTCGGGCTCGCGGTCGTCGCCGCAGCCGCCTGGATCCTCCGCGCCCAGCTTCCCGCCCTGTCCACGATCCGCGACGCCGTGCTCGACGCGCACGTGCAGTGGGTGATCGGGGCATTTGCCGTCCAGATGGTCGCGATGCACATGTTGGCCCGCCTGCAGAACGTCGTGGTCGCCGCGTTCGGGGGTGAGATGTCGCGGCGCCGCTCGGAGCTGGTGACCTACGCGTCCACCGCCGTGACGCAGGGACTGCCTGCCGGTGGCGCGTTCGCGGCGGGCTACAACTACCGCTGGCTCACGGTCGCGGGCCTGACACCCGGTCACGCGGTGGTAGCGCTGACCTTGTCCGCCGGGGTGTCGATGCTGGCCCTGGGCGTGGTCTATTCGGCGACCGTCAGTCCGCGGCTGGCCGAGTGGATGGTCGACGACGTGCTCCACGTCGTCCTCGCGGCATGCGTCGCCGCCGGGATTGCCGTGGTCGTGGCTGCCGCCGAGGTGGCCCGGCGACGCGCCCCCGCCCCGACCGTCGAAATCCCCCCGGATGCCGGCTGGAAGGCGAAACTCGCGAACACGCTCGCCGAGGTCGCGCGGCTCCCGCGGAGGGTGTGGCACCGGGTGTTCGCACTGACCACCGCGAAATGGATGTTCGACCTGTTGTGCCTGATCGCGGCGTGCCTCGCCGTCGGTATCGAGGCGGGAGTCGCCTCCCTCGCCACGCTGCACGTGGCGACGCAGGTGGCCCGGCAGATCCCGTTGACCCCGGGCGGTATCGGCATCGTCGAGGCCGGTCTGGTCGCCGGTCTCGTCGCGCTGGGGTTCGACGCCGGACCGGCCGCCGCGGCCGTCGCGATCTACCGCCTGTGCACCTACTGGTTCCCGCTGGTCGCCGGAGCCGGGAGCATTCCGCTGCTGCGGCACGTCGCGCGCCGCGAGTCCGTTCGAGTGCCCGAGGACCGGCGCACACCCGCAGCGGCATAGCCGCTGCACCGTCGCCACAGCGCCGCGGCCCTGCACTACGGTGATACCGATGGCTGGAGGACACTCGTGACCGATACCGGGCCGAAGCTCTCGCTGCGTTCGCGCAAGCGGGCGCGGACGTGGACCGCGATCCACTCGGCGGCGGCCGCCGCCGCGCTCGCCCACGACCGGCTCTCCGACGTGACGATCGAGTCGATCGTCGCGGAGGCCGATGTCTCCGCGCGCACGTTCTTCAACTACTTCGCGTCGAAGGAGGACGCCGTCCTCGGGTTGCGCGCCCCGGCGATCGACGAGCGCACCGCGGCCGAGTTCACCCTCGGCGCCGACGAGGACGCCGTGGAGAAGGTCACCCGCCTGCTGTTCGACGTGCTGCAGAGTTCCGGCCCCAGTCCCGAGCAGCGCGAACGGAACGCCGAGCTCACCTGCCGTCATCCGGAGCTGGCGCGCCGCCGCATCGCGCACGTCGACACCGCGCAGTCGCTGGTGTCGGATCTGGTTGCGGAGAAACTCGCCGAGTCGGATCGCGCCGTCACCGGCGGCGTCGGCACCCGCGAGGCCGCGCAGATGCTGGTTCTGTCGGCGGGCGCGATCATCCGGTTCGCGATGCGCTCGTCGATCGCGGAGCCGGAGGCCGACATCGAGACGCTCGTCGACCGGGCGCTCGAGGTGTTCCGTGAAGTGACCGGGTTCCGGGCAACCGCGTCCCGCTGAGCGCGGTCAGGCCGGGACGGTCGGCCGGGACCGGATCGGACCGAGACCGCGCGCGACGACGACCGCGGTGATCGCCGCGGCGGCCATGATCGACGCGAGCACCACGATCTGGAACCGTCCGGCCTCGAGCGGCGACAGGCCCCCGAAGATCGCGCCGACGAACGCGCCGGGGAGCGTCACCAGGCCGGTGGTCTTGGTCTGATCGGTCGCCGGGATCAGCGCGGCGTGGACCGCGACCCGGGTGAGTTCGGCCGTCGACTGGCGAGGGGTGGCGCCGAGCGCCAGCCATCCTTCGACCTCCTCCCATCGACTGTCGACGATCTCGAGGAAACGCCGCCCGGCCAGGGCCGCGACGGTCATGGCGTTGCCGATGACGATGCCGCCGATGGCGAGTGCGTAGCGCGGTGACAGTTCGATGGCACCGGTCGCGAACACGATCGCCAGGGCCACCCCCGCGCCGGCCAGGATCGCGACCGCGACGATCCCGAGTGTGGCGGTGCCGCGGCCGATCCGGCGCGTCGCGGTCCACGTGGCGACCGCGAACATCAACGCGAGGACGACCGCCACCCAGCGGCCGTCGGTGATGACGCCGCTGAGCACGAGGCTGATGAGAGCCAGCTGGACGGCCCCGCGTGCGATCGCGAGTGCCGGTGCGAACCGGTGCGGAACCCCGTACGCCCACAGCACCGCGGTGGCCACGACGAGGAGGACGAGCACACCGACCAGTGACTGTGTGAGGACGTGCAGGTCGGCGGTCACCTGTGAAGGCTAGCGACCGCGGACGCGACGCCGGTGGACATCCGCTCAGGGTGCACGGAACGATTCAACCGGGTCTATTTTTGCAGTACTGTAAATTTCCATGGCCGAAAACTCGGGTGACGCCCCCGCTTCCCAGTCACCACGCGGGCTGGTGTTCCTGTTCGCCGGGCTCATGCTCACCATGCTGCTGGCCTCGCTGAACCAGACCGTGCTCAACCCCGCGCTGCCGACGATCGTCGGCGAACTGCACGGCGCCGACCTCATGCTGTGGGTCATCACCGTCTACATCCTTGCGTCTACGATCATGATGCCCGCGTACGGCAAGCTCGGCGATCTCTTCGGCCGAAAACCGTTGCTGCTCGGCGCAATCGGCGTCTTCCTCGTCGGCTCGGTCGTGAGCGCGACCGCCGGCGACATCACCTGGCTCATCGTCGGCCGCACGATCCAGGGTGTCGGCGGCGGCGGTCTGATGATCCTGTCGCAGGCCGCGATCGCCGACGTCATCCCGGCCCGCGAACGCGGCCGGTACATGGGCATCATGAGCGGCGTGTTCGCGCTGTCGTCGGTGGCCGGCCCGCTGCTCGGCGGCTGGTTCACCGAGGGCCCGGGCTGGCGGTGGGTCTTCTGGATCACGGTGCCGCTCGGCCTGCTCGCCGCGACCGCGGCGATCGTGTTCCTGCGACTGCCTGCGAGAACCGGCCCCCGCCCGTCGATCGACGTCGCCGGCATGGCGGTCCTGTCCGTCACCACCACCGGCATCGTGCTCGTGGGCACGTGGGGCGGCACGACCTACGCGTGGACGTCCCCGACGATCCTCGCCCTGATCGCCGGCACCGTCGCCGCCGCGACGCTGTTCGTGTTCGTCGAGTCCCGCGCCGTCGAACCCGTGCTGCCGCTGCACCTGTTCCGCGACCGCAACTTCGACCTCATCACCGTGTCCGGTCTGCTGGTGAGCGTCGCACTGTTCGGTGTCGCCGGATACATGCCCACCTACCTGCAGATGGCCACGGGCGTCAGCGCCACCGTGGCGGGTCTTCTGATGCTGCCGATGATGGGCTCGCTGTTCCTCACCTCGACGATCGCCGGCCGCGTGGTGACGAGCACCGGGCGCTACAAGGCGATTCCGATCGTCGGCTCGGTACTGATCGCGACCGGGCTGGTGCTGCTGTCGCAACTGACCGTCACGACCCCGACATGGGTGCTCGGCTGCTTCATCGCAGTGATCGGGGTGGGTCTGGGCATGACCGGGCAGCTGATGGTGCTCGTCGTCCAGAACTCGTTCCCCATCGAGGAGGTCGGCACCGCGACCGCGGGCAACAACTACTTCCGGCAGATCGGCGCGACGCTGGGCTCGGCGGTCGTCGGCAGCGTCTTCGCGAGCCGGGTGGCCACGCTCATCGCCGAACGCGCCCCGGCCGGCATCGTCGCCGATTCCCTGACACCCCAGGCCGTCCGGCAACTTCCCGACGCCGCGCGGCTACCGGTCGTCGAGGCGTACAACGAAGCACTCACCCCGATCTTCCTGTGGATCAGCCCGCTCGCGCTCGTCGCGATGCTGCTGCTGTGCTTCGTCGTGGAGAAGCCGCTGGCCACCACGATCGAGCGCCGGAAGGAGCTTCCGGTGGAGGCCGCGACCACCGGTTCCTGAAGGGTCGCGGCACTCGCCGCCGGGACGGGCGTTCACGCACGCGCTCATTGCTTCTCTCATTGCCCGAAGACCTTGCCGGGCAAGGATTCTCGATCAGCGAGGCTTGACGGCCGCCTGAACACCGGAACCGGGGACGGTGCGATAACGGATGGGTTTGCGGGGTTGCAGGTTCGCCTCTTGCTGCCAGCGCGTCATGTCCTCGATCGACCACGTTCCGGACCGACTGGTGAGCGCGAAATAGAACTCGAGCAGGGCGCCGATCTGACCCGCCTGCTTCGGGGTGGACGGCCGGAAAATGTCTTGCACGGCAAGCACGCCGCCCGGGCGCAGGGCGCGGGAAACCCGGCCGGCGAGTTCACGGTTCTGCTCGTCGGAGAAGTGGTGCACCAGCCCGGAGACGAGAACGAGGTCGTAGGCGTTTTCGCCCAGATCGTCGGTGAGGGCGTCCCCGGCCCGGTGCACCACCCGATCTCCCATCCCTTCGGCGGCCAGGATGGGCGCAGCCTGCGCCACCGCCTCGGGCAGATCGAGGATCACGGACCGCAAACGCTTGTGCTTACGGCACAGGGCCACCGAGAAGTAGCCGTGGGATCCACCGATGTCGAGCATGGCACGGGCACCCTTCGGCAGTTTGAGACGTCGCACCAGCTCACGGGCGGGGGTGGAAGCCATCGCGCGCATCCCACGCTGGTAGATGTCCCAGTCGGCGTCGGCAGTCATCGCGGTGTGGACGTCCAGGGGATCGCCGGTCCGGACATAGTCTTCCGTGCGCGCCAGCCAGTCCCACTCGAGGAACTGGAACAACATCTTGTCGGCCAACGAGTGGGACCCGGCCGTGACCAGCCACTTACGCGAGACCGGAGTCAACGCATACTCGCCGTCGGAAGCGTCGAGGTACCCGGCGCCGGCCAGAGCGAACAACAACTTCTCGGTGCCGATCCGGCTGGTGTCGCATTCGTCGGCGACCCGTGCCCCCGGCAGCGGGCCGGCGGCCAGCGCATCGAACACGCCCAATTTGGTGGCGACCATGACCAGGCGAGACAGCGTGAACGCCATCTGTGTTTCGAGCAGCGGCACCGGAACCACGTTCAGCCGCTTCATGATCGATTCGATGGGGTTCTGTGCCACCGCTCCCAGCTTCATGGCTGCTCCGTCCGGCGGAAACCAATCGAAGCGAAGTCTAGTGAATCACCGGGAATCGCGGGTCTCGTTCGCTGTGGCCGTGCCCTGAAACCGAGATGCGCGTGGACCGAGGACGGGTCTCGACGCGGAAGGCCGCGCCCTCCCCGCCGGACCCTGTAGTTTCGGTTTCGCCCGACAGGGACCGGCGGGGCCTGTGCCGAAAGTGACTGCGGCCCAAGAACCGGACGCCGTCGGCGGCTACCTGCCCGGCAGCCACTGCAGCGACCGGATGAACGGTGGAATGATCTTGTTCCACAGCTTCGGCGGCAATCCGCGCGGACCGCCGAGGTTGAGAATCCGGGTGGTCGCGATCGTCTGCGATTCGGTGTACTTGAGCAGTCCGTCCGCTCCGTGCCGTCGGCCGACACCCGAGATGCCCATGCCGCCCATCGGCGCGGAGGTGCTCGCCCACGCCGGCGCGTAGCCCTCGTCGACGTTGACCGTGCCGGCGCGGACGCGGGCCGCGATCGCCTCGCCCTGCGCCTTGGTCGCCGCCCACACCGAGGCGTTGAGGCCGTATTCGGTGTCGTTGGCGCGACGGATCGCCTCGTCGACGTTCTCCACCGGGTACACCGACACGAGCGGACCGAACGTCTCCTCCCGGTAGCACTCGGCGTCCTCGGGGACATCGGTGAGCACGGTCGGTTCGTAGAACAGCGGACCCAGATCGGGACGCGCCTTACCACCGGCGACGACGGTCGCGCCCTTGACCACCGCGTCGTCGACGTGCGACGACACCGTCTTGACCTGCGTCTCGTTGATCAGGCAGCCCATCTCGATCCCGAACTCGTACCCCGGGCCGACTGTCATCTTGCGGACGCGGTCGCCGAGCATGCGAGTGAACTCGGGGGCGATGGACTTCTCGACGTAGATGCGTTCGATGGAGATACACAGCTGGCCGGAGTTCGAGAAACACGCGCGCACGGCGGCGTCGGTGACCTCGCGGAGGTTCGCGCCGGCGGTGACGATCATGGGGTTCTTGCCGCCGAGTTCGGCGGAGAAGCCGATGAGGCGGCGCCCTGCCTGCTCGGCGAGTATCCGGCCGGTCTGCGACGACCCGGTGAACATCAGATAGTCGGTGTTCTCGACGAGGGCGGTCCCGACGACGGAGCCGGGCCCCGGCACGACCGCGAACAGATCACGCGGCAGTCCGGCCTCGTAGAGCAGTTCGACGCACGCGAGCGCGCAGTACGGGGTCTGGCTGTCCGGCTTGAGGACGACGGCATTGCCGGCGAGCAGCGCGGGGATCGCGTCGGACACCGCGAGGGTCATCGGGTAGTTCCACGGCGCGATGACACCGACGACACCCTTCGGATGATGCCGCACGACGGTCTTGGTCAGTCCGGGCAGCATGCCGGTGGCGCGGTGCGGGCGCAGCAGCTTCTCGGCGGTGCGCGCGTAGTAGCGGGCGGTGATCGCGATGTCGACGACCTCCTCCTGCGCGGACGCGCGGGACTTGCCGGTCTCGGCCTGCGCCATGTCCATCAGTTCCTCGCGCCGGCGCAACACGAGGTCGCGGTAGCGGTGGAAGATGCGCGCGCGGTCGGCGACCGGCCGGGCCGCCCACGCCGCCTGCGCGATGCGGGCACGTTCGATCGCGGCCTTCGCGTCGTCGGCGGTGCCGACCGGGACCGTGGCGATCTCCCGGCCGCTGAAGGCCTCCACGACCGGACGCGTGGTCCGCTGCGCGACGTCGTCGATGGCAATGAGGTCCGCGAGCCGCGTGAAGGTCGCAGCGCTGGGAGCAGGCATATCGCACCCCTACCGGTGAGTAGTTTTCCGAGTAACACCAAACTTAGCGCGCGGGGGTGGCCGCTGTCACAATTCCGCCCCCGCAGCTCTACGCGAGCCTGGATCCGCCGAGCGATACGACAGCGGCGCGCAGCCGGTCGCGCGCGGCTGTCCGACGGGGAAGCGAGGCCGTTCACACCCCGCCGAGCGGAAGGCACGCCTTCAGATCACGCTGACGATAATTCTGTTCCGCTGACGATCCCTTCCCCAAGATGGTCATCGGGCCCGGCCCTCCCGGTCGCCCGTCCCTGTTCATCGCTGGAAAGAGAAGGCTTCGTATGTCTCGCCTACGTCGTGCTGGATTCACAGCCGCTGTCGCCCTCGTCATGACGGCGGTTGCCGCCTGTGGATCCGGCTCCTCCGGCGATTCACCGGCCGCCGAGGGACCGCTGCCCACCGAGATCCCCGCGGGCACCAAGCTCGTCATCGCGGACCAGGGTGAACGGCAGCTGTCCCTCCTCACCGGCTCCGGACAGCTCGACGCGCTGCCGTTCGAGTACGAGTTCGCGACCTTCCAGGGTGCGCCCTCGATCCTCGAGGCGTTCCGCGCCGACGCGGTCGACGTCGCGTGGGCCGGCGAGATCATGACCGTCCAGTCCCTGGTCGCCGGCGACGACGTGCAGGTCGTCACGGCCATGCAGACGAACAACGGCCTCAACATGGGCATCGCCCCGAATGCCTCGGACATCAAGTCCCTCGCGGATCTGAAGGGCAAGCGGATCGGCTACGCCGAGGGCACCTCACAGCAGGCCTTCGTCCTCCGCGGCCTCGACAAGGCCGGCCTCTCGGTCGACGACGTCGAGCTCGTTCCGATGTCGCTGCCGGACTTCCCGGATGCGCTGCGTTCCAACCAGATCGACGCCGCTCCCATGAGCGAGCCGGTCTTCTCCCGATACATGCAGACCCCGGGTGCGACGTCGCTACCGCGTCCCGAGATCGAGGACCTCAGCGAGGGCATCTCGTACCTCTACTCGAGCAAGAAGGCCCTGTCCGACCCGGCGACCGCCGCGGCGATCCGCGCCTACGTCACCGCCTACATCAAGTCCGTCGCCTGGGCCAACGACAACCGCGACGCGTACATCGACACCTACTTCGTGAAGAGCCAGGGCCTGACGGTCGAGGACGGCGAACGCATCCTCGACACCGCCGGGATCACCACCTTCCCGCATCTCGACGAGGATCTCATCGCGATCCAGCAGCACACCATCGACGTGATCGATGCCGCCGGCGAACTGCCCAAGCCGGTCGAGGCCGCCGACGCCTTCGACCTGCGCTTCGACGAGGTCGTCACCGCCGCAGTCGCCGAGTCCGGCGCCGCCCACACCCGCAGCTGATCTTCCGAGGGGAATTCGACATGACGAACCGCCAGCTCAACCTCAACGCCTTCATCTACCCGACCGGCCACCACGAGGCCTCGTGGCGCCACTCCGGCAGCGTGCCCGAGCGCATCTACGACGTCACCTACTTCCAGGAGCTCGCCCGCCTCGCCGAGAGCGCGAAGCTCGACGCCGTGTTCTTCGCCGACGGCCCCGCCCTGCGCACCGAGGTGAAGTACCGCCCCGACTACGGTCTCGAGCCGATCACCACGCTCGTCGCGGTGGCCACGGTCACCTCGCGCCTCGGCCTGATCGCGACCGCGTCGACCACCTACTACGAGCCCTACAACCTGGCACGCCTGTTCTCCTCGCTCGACCACATCTCCAACGGTCGCGCCGCCTGGAACATCGTGACCACCGCGACCGACGCGGCGGCAGCGAACTTCGGCCTCATCGACCACCCCGATGTCCACCAGCGTTACGCCCGCGCACGGGAATTCGTCGACGCCGCGATCAAGCTCTGGGATTCGTGGGAGGACGACGCCCTCGTCATCGACAAGGAAGCGGGCGTCTACGCCGACACCGACAAGATCCACCGCATCGACGTCGAGGGTGAGTACGTGAAGGTGCGCGGCCCGTTCGGCTCCGCGCGTTCCCCGCAGGGGCGTCCGGTGCTCGTGCAGGCCGGATCCTCCAACGACGGACGCGATTTCGCGTCCACCTACGCCGAGGCGATCTTCACCGCCCATCAGCGAATCGAGGACGCGCAGGCCTTCTACAACGACATCAAGACGCGCGCAGCCGGTTTCGGCCGCAACCCCGACCACGTGAAGATCCTTCCGGGGCTGAGCCCGTTCATCGGCGCCACCGAGGCCGAGGCCAAGGATCTGCACCGCGAGTTCAACGAGCTCACCATCGTCGAATACGGTGTCGGCCAGTTGCAGAAGATGGGCCGCATCGACATCTCGGGTCTCGGGCTCGACGAGAAGGTGCCGGCCGAATTGTTCGCCGGCTCCGGCGATATCACCGACAACAACAACAGCCGCCGGCTCGTCTTCGCGAAGATCGTCGAGCGGGAGCAGCCGACGCTGCGCCAGCTGCTGCACAAGCTCGCCGGGGCGCGCGGCCACAATGTCGTTGCGGGAACTCCGGTTCAGATCGCCGACACCATCGAGCAGTGGTTCCGGGGCGGCGCCGCGGACGGCTTCAACATCATGCCGCCGCAATACCCGCAGGGTCTCGAGGCGTTCATCTCGACGGTCGTGCCGATCCTGCAGGAGCGTGGCCTGTTCCGCACCGAGTACTCGGGCACCACCCTGCGCGACCACTACGGTCTGCCCCGTCCGGCGAGCCAGTACGCGCGCGAACTCGCGTCGGCCGGCGTCTGACCGGAACCGACGAGTCGAAAGGACAAGGTCGATGAGCACCTCCGTCGTCGAACCCCGGCGTTTCGGCAGTGGTCTGGCCGGCGATGCCGACACCGACCAGAAGCCCGAACGCATCGCCGGGCCCGACCTGCAGCCGCGCAACACCCGTAGTCGTCTCGCTCCGGGCAAGCCCATCAAGTTCGGTCTCGCGATCGGACCGGTGCTGCTGCTGGTGGCCTGGATCATCGCGTCGGCGACGGGGGTGCTCGACCCGAAGACCCTGTCCGAACCGTGGACGGTCGTCACCACCGCGGGCGATCTGATCGCCGACGGACGCCTGCAGTCCAACCTGTGGACCTCCGTCCAGCGCGCACTGATCGGCGGCGTCATCGGCGTCGCTCTCGGTCTGGTCCTGGCGCTGATCGCCGGTCTGTCCCGCATCGGTGAGGCGCTGATCGACGGCCCCGTGCAGATCAAGCGGTCGATCCCGACCCTCGCCCTGATGCCCCTCGCGATCCTGTGGTTCGGCATCGGCGAAGAGATGAAGATCCTTCTCATCGCGCTGTCGGTGTTCGTCCCGGTCTACATCAACACCTACTCGGCGCTGCGTGGAATCGACTCCCGTTTCGTCGAACTCGCCGAGACGCTGGATCTGTCCCGGACCCAGTTCATCCGGCGGATCGCCCTGCCGGGGGCACTGCCCGGCTTCTTCACGGGCCTGCGCCTGGCGGTGACAATTTCGTGGCTGGCACTGGTGGTCGTCGAGCAGGTCAACGCCTCGAGCGGCATCGGGTACCTGATGTACCAGGCCCGCAACTACGGCATGACCGACGTCATCATCGTCGGCCTCGTCGTCTACGCGATCCTCGGATTCGGCAGCGACCTGCTGGTCCGTTCGGCAGAAAGGAAGGCGCTGGCATGGCGCAAGACGATCGGAAGCTGACCGTCCGCACCTCGGGCCTGGCCCGCGGCTTCGACGGACGCGCGGTCCTGCAGGGTATCGACCTCGAGATCCGCGCCGGCGAATTCGTAGCCCTGCTCGGACGCAGCGGATCCGGCAAGAGCACGCTGCTGCGGGCGCTGGCCGAACTCGACCACGGCGTCCCCGGATCCGGAACCATCGACGTGCCGAAGAAGCGCGCGGTCGTGTTCCAGGATTCGCGCCTGCTCCCGTGGGCGCGGGTGCTCGACAACGTGATCCTGGGCCTCGACGGATCCGACGCCGCCGAGCGCGGCCGCAAGGCCCTCGCCGAGGTGGGGCTCGCAGGCCGGGAGACGGCATGGCCGAACGAGCTGTCCGGCGGTGAGCAGCAACGTGTCTCGCTCGCGCGGTCGCTCGTGCGGGAACCGGAACTGCTGCTCGCCGACGAACCGTTCGGCGCGCTCGACGCGCTCACGAAGATCAAGATGCACGGGCTGCTCCAGGAGCTGTGCGCCAAGCATCAGCCGGCGGTGCTGCTGGTGACCCACGACGTCGACGAGGCCATCGCTCTCGCCGACCGGATCATCGTGCTCGACCACGGCCGGCTCGCGGTGGAACTGACCATCGATCTCCCGCATCCGCGCGCCTCGCGGGTCGTGGAGACCGCCGAGTACCGTCGCATCCTGCTCGAGGCGCTGGGGGTCGAGGTCGCGGCCTGAGGCCGTCCCCGGCCACCCGGCTGCAGCCGAATCGTGCCGAGAACCACCGCTTCCGAATGTCGGTGGTTCTCGGCACAATTCACCTCATGACCCGCTGCACGCGTTTTCACCGGGACGGCACCGCCTGCACCAACGTCACCGAGAACCTCGACGGCTGGTGCCGTCAGGACGACTGCCCCGGCTTCGTCCGCTCGAACACGTCGGCGGCTCCGGAGACCTACGGGTCGCCGCGCGGGACCGCGACCCACATCCGCGCGGCGCCCGTGGCGATCACCGATGTGGCTCTCGACGAGATTCCCGGTGTCCATGTCACGACCCGAGCCGTGGACAGCTTCCGGTTCCATCACGGCGGGAGTGCGCGCAGCGCCGAGGTGCAGCTGCGCGCCATGCTCGAGGACTTTCTCGTCAAGTCCGCGTCCAGCATCTCCGCGAACGGTTTCGTGCGGTTGTCCCGTCAGGGTTACGACCTGGTGCTCTCCCCTGACCGCTCGGCCATCACGGCCTACTCCACCGTCCACCGGGAGCGCACCTGGGAACAGGTCAAGAGCAATGTTCCGTCGCGCTTCCGGCGCCACATTCCGCGACAGCCGTCGGCCGGCCCGAGCCGGGAGCCGGGAGAACCGGTGCCCCTGGAGCGATTCGCGGACGTTTTCGATGCTTCGGAGGTGTATCTGACCGCCCGGGTTCAGCGGTCCTTCGCCAAGCTCGAGGGCCTGCTGGATGCCCCCGACGACGAACTTCACGCAGCTGTACGGTCCTGCGCCGCCCAGCTTCCGGCCGGCATCGTCACCCGACGCGCGGACGGACTGTTCGAGGTCGAGCACGCCGGCCGGATCTGGCTCGTCACGCCGGACTGCCGGACGTTGATCGGCGTGAAGTCGGTGCGGACGCAGGATTCGACCGAGCGGTCGCTCGTCGAGATTCCGGAGTCGGTCACCGCTCCACGCGCAGAACGGCTTTGATCACCGACCCGCGTGACCGGCGTCGACGTGTTCCCTATTCGGGAACCGTGTACGGACCGTTCAAGGCGGGAAGGTCGAGCAGCCGGTCGAGCCAGCTGACGGCCTCGATCAGCGCATGGGCCTGCTCGCCGGGTTCACTTCCGTGCTCGACCGGGGCGAGAGTGCCGTGGGCCCTCGGGAAGTCACCGTCGAGGACCTCGGCGATCGCCTTCCACACATGTCGTTCCGGGACAGGCAGATCGTCGATCGCCAGCTGGATTCCGTCCGGGGTACGCAACGTGACCGCGTATCCGGTGACCCCGTCCACCTCGCTGTCGATGATCGGCCCGATCTTGTCGGTGATCACGTCGGCGATCGTGGTGACCACCCACTCGAGCACGTCGTCGTACGAGGCGTCACCCGGTGCCGCGCCGTACACGAGCGCGGTCACGTACTGGGACAGGCCTACGATGTCGCCGTCACCGGCGAAGGCAAGCAATCGGCCCCCGAGGATCGACTCGGGGCTCCCACTTCGTCGATTCGGTTCCATACCGGAGGATGCCCCGCACAGCGCAATTCACACCTGCCGTCCTCCACAACTTTCGGCAGCGGTTGGTCGCATCGGCGGCGTCTGTCCTGCACCGCCGCCTGTCATCACCACCGTGCCCCATCTGTGACCCTTCGACTGCTCGAAAGTTGTGTGGGCGAAGCAAGTCTTCGCACAGAATGCTTTCCGAGTCCTTCGGACTCGACGAGCAGGACGAGCAGGAGGAAACACATGGCAAACAGCACGCACGTCGCCACCCTCACCGACCTCGAGCCCCTCGTCGGCAAATCCCTCGGCACCAGCGACTGGATGGCAGTCGAACAGGACCGGATCAACACCTTCGCCGACGCCACCGACGACCACCAGTGGATCCATATCGATCTCGAGCGCGCCAAGGCCGAGAGCCCCTTCGGCGGCCCGATCGCGCACGGCTTCCTCACCCTCTCGCTTCTGATCCCCATGTGGGAGCAGATCCTGAAGGTGGACAGCGCCACCATGGCCGTGAACTACGGCCTGAACAAGGTGCGCTTCACCAACCCGGTGCCGGCGGGAGGCAAGGTCCGCCTCGACGCAACCCTGAAGGATTTCGAGAAACTTCCCAAGGGCGGCGTGCAGCTCACCGTGGACGGACGGATCGAACTGGAAGGCAGCGAGCGTCCCGCGGTCGTCGTCGAGGTGATCCTCCGCTACTTCGAGGAGTGATCGAGCAGGAGTGAGCGAACGGCGGAAACACACCGCCCATCGCAACTCGGGTCGCCCGTGGCAGAATTCGGGCGACGTATGGCATTTCTGCCACTGGCACCGAGCGGTCGTTACCGGAGACAATGATCGCCGTGACGATCGAGACCGCCGCTCCTCCCCCGACCACCCACCGAATCCATTTCGCCTGGGTGGTCGCGACCGTTGCGTTCCTGGCACTGGTCGGCGCCGCCGCGTTCCGGGCGGCGCCGTCCGTGCTCATCGAGCCGCTGCACGCGGATTTCGGCTGGTCCCGGGCGAGCATCTCGGCGGCCGTGTCGATCAATCTGGTGCTCTACGGTCTCACCGCGCCGTTCGCCGCGGCCCTGATGGAACGCTTCGGGATGCGCGCGGTCGTCACCGCCGCACTCGGGCTCGTCGCCGCCGGCAGCGGACTGACGGTCTTCATGACCGCCACCTGGCAGCTGATCCTGTTGTGGGGCGTGCTGGTCGGGCTGGGCACCGGGTCGATGGCGCTGGCGTTCGTCGCGACCGTCACCGATCGCTGGTTCGTCGCGCGCCGCGGCCTGGTCACCGGCATCCTCACCGCCGCGAGCGCGGCCGGCCAGCTCGTGTTCCTTCCGGTCCTGGCGCTGCTCGCCGAGAAGTACAACTGGCAGGCGGTCGCGCTGACGGTGGCGTTCGCGGCGCTCGCCGTCGTGCCGCTCGTTGTGCTGTTCCTGCGCGAGCGGCCCGAGGACGTGGGCACCGTCCCCTACGGCGCCGGCCCCGACTACCTGCGTGCCGAGCCGAGCACCGGCAACGCCGGACTGCGTGCCCTGCGGGTCCTCGCGACCGCCGCGCGCACCCGCGTCTTCTGGCTTCTCGCAGGCACATTCGCGATCTGCGGTGCCAGCACCAACGGCCTCGTCGGCACGCACTTCGTGCCCGCGGCCCACGACCACGGCATGCCCCCGACGGCCGCGGCGAGCCTGCTCGCGGTGATCGGGATCTTCGACGTCGTCGGGACCATCGCCTCCGGCTGGTTCACCGACCGGTTCGACGCGCGCCGCCTGCTCGGCATCTACTACCTGCTGCGCGGCATCTCGCTGCTCGTGCTGCCGTTGCTGTTCGCGAACACCGTGCACCCGCCGATGATCGCGTTCGTCGTCTTCTACGGACTCGACTGGGTCGCGACCGTCCCGCCCACGGTCGCGCTGTGCCGCCGGCACTTCGGTCCGGATGCCCCGATCGTGTTCGGCTGGGTGCTGGCGTCGCACCAGATCGGTGCGGGACTGGTCGCTTTCCTGGCGGGCCTGGTGCGCGACCGTCTCGGCGGGTACGACGCCGCGTTCTACGTCGCCGGGGCCCTGTGCGCGATCGCCGCGCTCATGGCGCTCGCCATCGGCCGGGAACCGGCCACAGCCGCCCCACCACCATCCGCCGCCCCACAAGACACCCGCGCGTGACCCGCAGCGCGGGTGTCGCCCCACTGTGCGCATCGAGGTTGTCGGAAGCGGAGACGGAGCCGACCAGGCTTCCTAGACTTGGGCGCATGACCGTCCTTCGCAAATCCGACGAGCCCGTCGACTTCTCGAAGATCGAACAGCGGTCGCCGTCGCTCGCGCGAATGCTCATCGACCGCGTCACCAGCAATCCCGACGACGAGGCGTTCCGCTTCCCGGACGGCAAGGGCGGTTGGGCGAGTGTCACGTGGGAGCAGACCGTCAACCGCGTGCGTCTCATCGCCGGCGGCCTGATCGCCCTGGGGATCGAACCGGAGGATCGTGTCGCACTCGCGTCGTCGACCCGGTACGAATGGATCCTCGCCGACTTCGGCACGATGTGCGCAGGCGGCGCCACCACGACCGTGTATCCGACGACGAACGCCGACGACGTCGCGTTCATCGTCTCGAACTCCGGCAGCCGCGTGGTCATCGCGGAGGACCAGGAACAGGTCGGCAAGCTCGCCGCCCACCGCAGCGAACTGTCCGACGTGCGCAAGGTGGTGGTCATCGACGGCAGCGGCGACGGCGACTGGGTGATCGGCCTGTCCGAACTCGAGGACCTCGGCCGCAAGCTGCTCGAGGAACAGAACAGCGCTGTGCTCGACCGGATCCACAACATCAAGCCCGAGCATCTCGCGACGCTGATCTACACGTCCGGAACCACCGGCAAGCCGAAGGGTGTGCGGCTGCCGCATTCGGCGTGGACGTACACCGCGGCCGCGGTCGATTCGCTGGGCATCCTGCACCCCGACGACCTGCAGTATCTGTGGCTGCCGCTGTCCCATGTGTTCGGCAAGGTGCTGCTGAGCGTACCCATCCAGATCGGTTTCCCGACCGTCGTGGACGGCCGCGTCGACAAGATCGTCGAAAACCTCGCGGTGGTTCGCCCGACGTTCATGGGTGCCGCCCCCCGCATCTTCGAGAAGGCCCACGCCCGCATCGAGGGAATGATGGAGGAGGAAGGCGGCGTCAAGAAGAAGATCTTCGACTGGGCGATCGGGGTCGGGCTGCGCGTATCGAAGGCCAACCAGGAGGGCCGATCCCCGTCCGCGTTGGACACGGTGCAATACAAGATCGCCGACAAGCTCGTCTTCTCGACCATCCGGGAACGCTTCGGCGGCCGGCTCCGCTTCTTCGTTTCCGGTTCCGCCCCGCTCGACGCCGAGGTCGCGCAGTGGTTCGACGCGGTCGGCATCAAGGTGCTCGAAGGGTACGGCCTGTCGGAGACGTCCGCCGCGTCGTTCCTCAACCGCCCGAGCGCGTACCGGTTCGGCACCGTCGGCTGGCCGTTCCCCGGCACCGACGTCGAGATCGCCGAGGACGGGGAGATCCTGATCAAGGGCCCCGGCGTCATGAGCGGCTACCACGACCGTCCCGATGCGGACGCCGAGGCGTTCGACGCCGACGGCTGGTTCCACACCGGCGACATCGGTTCGATCGACGACGAGGGCTTCCTGCGCATCACCGATCGCAAGAAGGACATGTTCAAGACGTCGCAGGGCAAGTACGTCGCACCCTCCGCGGTCGCGGCGACGTTCAAGGGCATCTGCCCGTACGCCGCCGAGATCGTCGTGCACGGCGAGGCCAAGCCGTACTGCGTGGCGCTGGTCGCGCTCGACGCCGAGGCCATCGGCGAGTGGGCCAAGAAGAACGGACTGGAGGGGTTGTCGTTCGCGGAGATCGCGCGGCACGAGAAGACCGAGTCGCTGATCGCCGCGTACATCGACGAGCTCAACGCCCAGCTCAACCGGTGGGAGCAGATCAAGAAGTTCACGATCCTGGACCGCGAACTCAGCATCGAGGCCGGTGATCTGACCCCGAGCATGAAGCTTCGGCGCAAGGTGGTGGTCGACAGATTCGCCGACAGCATCTCCGGCCTCTACGGCTAGACCACTATCCTGGTCCACATGAGTAGTGCACGACCGAATCCAATCCAGCTCATCGGCTACGTTTTCGGTCGTCGGCTGCCCGCAGAAATGCAGGACTGGGTCCGCGACGACGTTCTCGGCCCCGGGAACACGCGACGCTATCTGGTGCGCTGGATCACCCCGATCATCCCGTTCCTGCTGCTGTTCCTGCTGATTCCGGGCCCGGTGTGGATTCCGATCGCGATGATGCTGCTGTTGCTGCTTCCGTGGATCTACTTCGCGGTCGCGCTGCGGCCGATCTGGCAGCGGCACCGGCTGCAGCAGCACGGCCTGGACCCGGACCTGCTCGGCGCGAAGGCGCGGGAGCGGGCGGACCGCGAGCGCGCGGAGTACGAACGCCGATTCGGTCGGTGACCTCTATCGACACTCGGACGCAGCAGTCGCGTCTCTTCCTCCTGCTGGGGCCCGCCTTCGTGGCGGCCGTCGCGTACGTCGACCCCGGTAATGTCGCCGCCAATCTGACCGCCGGTGCCCGCTACGGATATCTGCTGCTGTGGGTGCTGGTGGTCGCCAACATCATGGCGATCCTCGTTCAGTACCTGTCCGCGAAGATCGGCGTGGTGACCGGGCGTTCCCTGCCGGAACTGCTGGGTATGCGCCTGCGCACCCCGTCGCGCCGCGCATTCTGGGTCCAGGCCGAGGTGATGGCGGTCGCCACCGATGTCGCGGAGGTGATCGGCGGTGCCCTCGCCCTGCACCTGCTGTTCGGATTGCCTCTGTTCGTCGGTGGGCTGATCACCGGTGCCGTGTCCATTGCGATCCTGTCGGTGCAGGACCGTCGCGGACAGCGTTCCTTCGAGTTCGTGGTGGTCGCGCTGCTGGCGATCATCACCGTCGGGTTCCTGACCGGCCTGGCGTTCACGGATGTGTCGTTCACCGACGCCGCGGCCGGGCTGGTACCCCGCTTCGAGGGAACCGACACGGTCCTGCTGGCGGCGTCGATGCTCGGTGCGACGGTGATGCCCCACGCGATCTACCTGCATTCGGCGCTCGCCCGCGCGCGGCACGGCAGGGTCGAACCCGGGCCCCGCCTGGACCGGGTGATGCGGGCGACCCGCTGGGACGTCGCCGGTGGCCTGGTCGTGGCGGGCAGCGTGAACATCGGCATGCTGCTGCTCGCCGCATCGGCGCTGCGTGGCCGCGAGGGCACCGACAGCATCGAGGGTGCGCACGCCGCGATCACCGATTCCCTCGGCCCGACGATCGGCGTGGTCTTCGCGATCGGCCTGCTCGCGTCCGGCCTGGCGTCGACGGCGGTGGGATCCGCGGCCGGCGCCGAGATCATGGCGGGTCTGCTGCACATCCGGCTCCGGCCGGTCGTGCGACGCCTGATCGTGATGGTGCCCGCGCTGATCCTGCTCGCGGCGGGTGTCGATCCGACGTTCGCCCTGGTGCTCAGTCAGGTAGTGCTGAGCATGTGCATTCCGTTCGCGCTGGTGCCGCTCGTGCGGATCAGTTCCGATCCGGAGTTGATGGGCGCGCAGCGCAATCTCCCGGCGACGAGTGCGGCCGCCTGGCTGACGGTGGGTCTGATCGTCGCGTTGAATGCGACGCTGCTGTGGCTGACCTTCACCGGCTGACCGCTACCGCGTCGCCCCTCTAGGACAGCACCTCGACGAGGGTCGTCGCCGAATCCCCGGTCATGACCCGTTCGACGCTGTCGAGATGCTTGCGCCAAAAGGCTTCGGCAGCACCGGGTTCCCCGTTGCGCAACAGTTCGACGAGCTTGCGGTTCGCACGCAGCGCGACGGACGCGCCGGGACGGTCGGAGACGTCACTGCGCGTCGAGATGTAGAGGGCGTTGTGGGCGTCCATGATGTCGAGCAGCATGCCCGCGAGCACCGCCATCGTCTCGTTGCCGCCGAGTTCCATCACCATGCGGTGCACCTCGGTGTCGTACCGCGCGAACCCGATCGGGTCACCGGTCAGTTCCGCGCCGCGTTCGACCAGTTCGGCGAGGGTGTCGACGCGATCGTCCGGGTTCGCGGCGATCAGACCGACCGCCGCGACCTCGAGTTCGGTGCGGGCCCGATAGACATCGGCGAGGGGCACGCCCCGGTACTGCAGCAGCAGACCGGTCGAGCGGGCGGCGGTGGAGCGGTCCGGTGCCTGGACGCGGGCGCCGCCGTGGGCGCCGCGCAGGACGGTGATGATGCCTTCGGATTCGAGGATGCGGAACGCTTCGCGCAGCGTCGGACGGGACACCCCGAACCGTTCCATCAGGGCCGCTTCGTTCGGCAGCGGCTCGCCGGGCTCGAGTTCACCGGTGATGATCTGCCTGCGCAGGCTCGCCGCGATCAGTTCGCCGGCCTTCGGCACGCGAACAACCGTCGAGCGTCCGTCGAGTGGCATTTCACCGTCCTGTAGTCCCGTCGTACAGCCCTAGCGCTGTCCGGTAAGAATACAAGAATCTACCGCTTTGACCGGTTATGAGTACGATCATCTGACCGTATGAGCTGGGACTTATCCTCTGCTACATGAGCGAAGCAACCAAGCCCGAGTTCACCGCCACCGCCGATCTGGCCGACGAGATCGGTCCGGATATCCGCAGCTGCGACACTCAGTTCATCCAGTTCGGCAAGCACACCGAGTTCTGCGGGCCGATCACCACGATCCGTTGCTTCCAGGACAACCTGCTCGTCAAGCAGACCCTGAGCGAGCCGGGCAACGGCGGCGTCCTCGTCGTCGACGGCGGTGCCAGCATCCACACCGCGCTCGTCGGCGACATCATCGCCGGCCGCGGCGTCGACAACGGCTGGGCCGGGGTCATCGTCAACGGCGCGGTCCGCGACTCGGCGATCCTGCGGACGCTCGAGATCGGCATCAAGGCCCTGGGCACGAACCCGCGCAAGAGCACCCAGACCGGGTCCGGGGAGAAGAACGTGCCCGTCGAGATCGGCGGGGTCACGTTCAACCCGGGTGAGATCGTCTACAGCGACAGCGACGGCGTCGTCGTCCGCGCCGAGGGCTGAGCGGATGCGGTGACGGTGCCGACGAATTCGGCTACCGCACTGAGTAGTTCACGACTGCGCGGCACCGCACCGGACATCCAGAACACCCCGTGCACGAGGCCGTCGAATCGCACGGTGGTCACGTCGACACCGTCCCGGTGGAGACGGGCGCCGTATTCCTCGGCCTCGTCGCGGGCCACCTCGTTCTCCGTGGTGAGGATCAGCGTCGGCGGCAGACCTGCCAGGCTGTCCGCGCGGGTGGGCACCGCATAGGGATTCTGCAGATCTCCGGGCGCGGAGAGGTACTGCTCCCAGAACCAGTCCAGCCCCGCCGCGGTGATCACGTACCCTTCGGCGAACTCCCGCCGCGACGGCAGTTGCGCCTCCGGATCGACGACCGGGTACACGAGCATCTGCCCGCGCAGACGCGGTCCGCCCTGGTCACGGGCCCGCAACGCCGTCACGGCCGCCAGGTTGCCACCGGCACTGTCGCCCGCGAGCACGAGGTTGTCCGGGTCGCCGTCGTAGTCCGCGATGTTGGCGACGACCCACTTCAGCGCGGCCCACGCGTCGTCGGGTGCGGCCGGGAACCGGTGCTCGGGCGCGAGCCGGTACGCGGCGGTCACCACGATGGCGCCCGTGGCGTTGGCGATTCCGCGAGCCGGCTCGTCCACGACGTCCAGGCTCCCCGCCACGAATCCGCCGCCGTGGAAGTACAGCACCACCGGATGCGGTCCCTCACCCTCCGGAACATAGATTCGCAGATCCTGCTCCCGGCCGGCGCTGCTGTAGTGCGCCCGGTGAACCTGCGCGACCGGCTCCGGCGGCGCCTGCAGCCCGGTGAACGTCGCGACGACTCCGCGCGCTTCGTCCACCGACATCTGCTCGAACGATTTCAGTCCCTGCGCCTGCAGTCCCGCGATCAACCGCGCGACGTGCTCGTCCAGTGCCATCCGTCTGCCTTCCTTCGAAAGTGTTGTGCTGCTGAATGATCGGAGCTTCGTCAGGACGCGCGGGCGACGAGCTGCTCACCACCGCCGAGGTCGAAGCCTTCGTAGCCGCGTTCGACGACCTCGGCGCACCTGGCCCGGTACGTGGGCGCTCCACCGAGGTAGACCATGCACACCCGCGGTTTGCCCGGGATGTTCGCGCCCATGTACCACGAGTCGGTGTTCGGCATCAGCGTTGCCGCAGCCAGTTCGGCGCAGTGCTCGACCCACGTGTCCTCGGCCTCGAGGGTCGGCTCGATCGTGTCGAGACCGCGCTCTCGCAGATGGGCGATGGCGTCGGTGGCGAAGTCGACGTGGTCCTCGATCGCGAGCGGCATGTTGTAGAGCACCGACGGAGACTGCGGGCCGGTGACCAGGAACAGATTCGGGAACTTGTGCATCATCAGCCCCAGATAGGTGCGCGGTCCGCCCGCGAACTTGTCCTCGAGCCGCTCGCCGTCGCGGCCGACGATGCCCATCGCCAGCAGCGGCCCGGTCATCGCGTCGAATCCGGTGGCCAGGACGATCACGTCGAGTTCGTGATCGGCGGCCGCGGTACGGACACCGGTCGCGGTGATCTCCCGGATCGGCGCGCTCGCGACGTCGACGAGGGTGACGTTGTCGCGGTTGTAGGTTTCGTAGTAGTTCGTTTCGAGCGGCGGACGCTTGGTCGCGTAGGGGTAGTTCGTCGGCGCGAGCAGCTTCGCGACCTCGGGATCGTTCACCCGCTCGTAGATGCGCTCGCGGATGTACTCGGCGACCGTGTCGTTGGCTTCCTTGTCGAACAGAATGTCCCGGAAGCTGTCGATGAACAACCGGAATCCACCTGCGTCCCAACGCTCGTCGAACACACGTCGGCGTTCCTCGGCGGAGACCGCGAGCGCGGAGTCCTGCACCTGGTCGTACGGAACGCCGAGGAAGTGGTTGCGGGAGGCGGCGCGAATCTCGTCGTAGTGCGCCTTGACGTGCGCGATCTCGTCGTCGGTGACCGGGGTGTTGCCGATCGGCGTCGCATAGTTCGGGGTGCGCTGGAACACCGACAGATGCCCGGCCTGCTTCGCGATCTCGGTGATCGCCTGGATGCCGCTGGACCCGGTACCGATGATCCCGACGCGTTTGCCGGTGAAATCGACCGGTTCGTGCGGCCAGTTGCCGGTCAGGTACACCTCGCCGGCGAAGTTCTCGATGCCCGGGAACTCCGGCTTCTTCGGCACCGACAGGTTGCCCGCCCCGGAGATCAGATAGGTCGCGGTGATCGAGTCACCGGACTCGGTGCCCACCCTCCACACGCGACGGTCCTCGTCCCACACCGCGGAGGTGATGCGGGTACCGAACGTGATGTCCTTGCGCAGGTCGAAGCGGTCGGCGACGTGCCGCAGGTAGTCGAGGATCTCCGGTTGCGCGGCGAACCGCTCGCTCCACTGCCACTCCTGCTGCAGTTCCTTCGAGAAGGAGTACGAGTAGTGGACCGACTCGATGTCGACGCGCGCACCGGGATACCGGTTCCAGTACCAGGTGCCGCCTACATCGTCGGCGGTGTCGAAAACCCGGACCGTCAGGCCCATTTCGTCGCGCATCTTGTACAGCGCGTACAGGCCGGTGAACCCGGCCCCTACCACGACCGCGTCGACGTCGGGAGAGGCGGAAGAACGATCGAAGGACATGATGCTGGCTCCTCGTGGATCACGGGGGAAGGCACTCGAGGGGTGCCGATCCGGACACGACAACCATGACGTGGATCACACCCACCCCACATGGGGGAGAACACCCCCGTAGCTACCTGTGTTGGGGGTCACAGCCTGATCGGGTATCTTCGGCCTCGGTCCTTCGGCATCTCGGAAGGGAGTCCGGCGCTGTCCGCCACCACCGTCCCGCACAGGTCTCTGACCAGCTTCGTCGGGCGTCGCCGTGAACTCGACGCGGCCCGCGCATGCCTGCAGCAGGCCCGTCTGGTGTCGCTGGTCGGGCCCGGCGGGGTCGGCAAGACCCGGCTCGCGGAGGAGCTGGCGGTGCGCTCGGCGCGCGCGTTCCGGGATTCGGTCCGCTGGATCGATCTGGCCGCCGTCCGGGACCCGGACACGGTGCCGTCCGCAGCCGCCGCGGCCCTCGGCGTGACCGACCAGTCCAACCGTCCGGTGCTCGACAAGCTCGCCGAGCACACCCGCAACCGGCACATGCTGATCGTCGTCGACAACTGCGAGCACCTGCTCTCCGCGGTGATCGCGCTGGTCACGTCGTTGCTGGCCGCAGCACCGGAGATCCGGGTGGTCACCACCAGCCGCGAACCGCTCGGCATCGCCGGGGAACAGACGTACCTGCTGCCACCGCTGGGCACTCCCCCGCCCGGCACCGGATACCGGGCGGTGGACATCGCGCCGTTCGAGGCGGTGACGTTGCTCGTCGAACGCGCCCACAACACCGTCTCCGACTTCGAGCTCACCGACGCGAACGCCGACGCGATCGCCCAGCTGTGCCGGTCCCTCGACGGCATCCCGCTGGCCGTCGAACTCGCCGCGAGCCGGCTGCGGTCGCTGTCGCCCTCGCAACTCGTCGAGCGGATCGACCGGCGGTTCGCACTGCTCACCGGCGGCAATCGCAGTGCCCTGCCGCGGCAGCAGACCCTCCGCGCTCTGATCGACTGGAGCTACGACCTGTGCTCGGAGGACGAGCGGCTGCTGTGGGCACGCCTCTCCGTCTTCCCCGGCTCGTTCGATCTCGAAGCGGCAGAGGCGGTGTGCGGGTTCGGTGTGCTTCCGGTGGACGGGATCGTGGATCTGCTCGACCGGCTCGTCGCCAAGTCCCTCGTCGGCACCGACCGCGCCACCGAAGACCTTCGGTACACCCAGTTGATGACCGTGCGCGAATACGGAGCCGAACTTGCCGAGACGTCCGGGGAGACCGCGGACCTGTATCGCCGGCATCGCGACCACTACGCCGCCCGAGCCGCACGCTCCGCGCAGGACTGGTGCGGATCGACGCAACGGGAAATCCTCACGAACCTGCGCATCGACCATCCGAATCACATTGCGGCGCTGGACTGGTCGCTGCGCGAGGAATCGTCGTCGCCGACCACCGCCGAATTCGCCGTGGCGCTGCGTTATCACTGGATCGCAGGCGGCAACCTCGCCGACGGCCGCACCCGCCTCGAGCGCATCCTGCAGCACGTCACCGATCCGGTCCGCGCCCGCGGCGATGCCCTGTGGGTTGCTGCCTGGATCGCGCTGATCCAGGGCGATCACGATGGGGCCAAGCGACACCTGACCGAATGCCGTTCTCTTGCCGTAACTCTCGGTGACGATCACCTGGGCGCACACGCCGACCACTGGACGGCCCTGCACCTGCTGTTCCGCGGCCGCACCACCGAGGCGATCGACCTGTACGAGTCGGCGATCGCGGTGCTCCGCTCCCACGAGGACACCGCCGCGGTGCTGACCGCGTCGTTCCAGCTCGCCATGGCGCAGATCTACGACGGACGTGCCGACGACGCGCTCGCCACCTGCAAGACGGTCCTCGACCTGTCCGAGCGCTACGGCGAGAACTGGAATCGTGCCTATTCGCTGTGGGTTTCGAGCCTGGTGCATCTGCATCAGGGGGCACCCGGCGCGGTCGTGGACGCGGCCCGTGCCGCCCTGCGTATCCAACGGTCCTACAAGGACAAAATCTGCACCGCACTGTCGATCGAGGTGCTGGCGTGGACGTGTGCGGGATCCGATCCCCGGATGTCGGCGCGTTTGTTCGGCGCGGCCGACGCGGTGTGGACACGGCTGGGCACCGACATCTCGGCGTTCGGCCCCCATGTCACCGACGATTCGCGTACCGCGCGGCAGCGCGCTGTCGACGCGCTCGGCGAAGCCGAATTCGGCAAACTCGCCTCCGCGTATGCGGGGACCACGATCGATGAAGCGGTGGTCTTCGCGCTCGGGGAAGCCGCCGCCGAGGCCACCGCACCGGCGAGTGCTTCGCCCCTGACGAAACGGGAACTCGAGATCGCCGCGCTCATCGCGGAGGGCCTGAGCAACCGCGCGGTCGCCGAACATCTGGTGATCTCACCGCGGACGGTCGACGGTCACGTCGAGCGGATACTGGCGAAACTCGGTTTCGGGTCGCGCACGCAGATCGCCGCATGGGTCGCGGCGCGCGCCGCGTAGCTACGCGTCGCGCGTGACGCGTGCGCTGGCCCCGGCGATCTCCACGATGTCACCGACGTGCAACTGCCGGCCGCGCCGGAACTCCGCCTCACCGTTGACGGAGACCAGTCCGTCCGCGATGACCTCCTTCGCCTCGGCCCCGGATTCGATGAGATTCGCGAGCTTCAGGAATTGGCCGAGCCGGATCGACTCGTCGCGGATGGGTACTTCGTAGGCGTCGGACATGTCTCCCATTCTCTCCGAGACAGGATGGATCGACGATTCGCGGCCCCGGGTGTAGCCGCAGAAGGGAAAGACAGCCGCGCGTTGCCTTCATCGCGCGGCTGTCTACCTCGTCTGCGGGGTCTACGGGGCCGCCGAAGTCGTGTGTCGTCGTGATCCGATCCGGGCACACTGAACGGGTGAGTAGCCCCGCACTGGTCTGGTTCCGCCGCGATCTGCGGCTGCACGACCTGCCCACCCTGCTGTCCGCCGCCGATGCGGCCGACAGCGCGGCCGCGGTGTTCGTGCTCGACGACCGGCTGCTGCGGCCCGGCCCGCGCACCGCCTTTCTGCTGCGCTGCCTGCGCGCTCTCGACGACGACCTCGACGGACGCCTGCTCGTCCTCCGCGGGGATCCGGTGACGGTGATCCCGCGGCTCGCCCGCGACCTCGATGCGGCGTCGGTCCACATCAGCGCCGACTACGCCCCGTACGGGTCGCGCCGGGACCGGGCCGTCGAGGATGCCCTCGGCGACGTGCCGCTCACGCGGACGGGATCGCCCTACGCGGTCGCACCGGGCAGGATCCTCAAGGGCGACGGCAGCGCGTACCGGGTGTTCACGCCGTTCCGGAAAGCGTGGCTCGAGCACGGGTGGCGGGCACCGGCCCGTACCGGCGCGTCGACGGTGGCGTGGATCGACCCGGACGGCGTCGACGGCAGAACGTCGATACCGGCCGAGGACGACAGCCTCGGGGTCACGTTGCCGCCCGCCGGAGAGGCAGCGGCGCAGAAACGCTGGCAACAGTTCCGCGACGACGCGCTGGACCGGTACGACAGCGACCGGGACCGCCCGGACCGGGACGGCACCACCCGGATGTCTCCCTACCTGAAGTTCGGGTGCGTGCATCCGCGCACGCTGCTGCACGACCTGCGCGACCGGTCCGATCCCGGCGCGACGACCCTGCGCAGCGAATTGTGCTGGCGCGACTTCTACGCCGACGTGCTGCACCACCGGCCGGACACCGCCCGCCGCAACTACAACGACCGGTTCGACGACATCCGCTACGACACCGGCCCGGAAGCGGACCGCGCGTTCACCGCGTGGAAGCAGGGCCGCACGGGATTCCCGATCGTCGACGCCGGCATGCGCCAGCTGCTCGCGGAGGGCTGGATGCACAACCGGGTGCGGATGATCGTCGCCTCGTTCCTCACGAAGGATCTGCACCTGCCCTGGTGGTGGGGCGCCCGGCACTTCAGGGATCACCTCGTCGACGGCGATCTGGCCTCCAACCAGCACGGATGGCAGTGGACGGCCGGGTGCGGCACCGACGCGGCACCCTACTTCCGGGTGTTCAACCCGACCACCCAGGGCGAGAAGTTCGACCCGGCGGGTGACTACGTACGCCGCTGGGTACCCGAACTGCGCGGCATTCCCGGCAAGGGGGTGCACCGGCCGCCGACCGGATCGTCCCCGAACGGATCGTCTCCGGGCTATCCGGACCCGATCGTCGACCACACACACGAACGGCAGGTCGCGCTGGCCCGGTACGGCGAGATCGCGAGACGGTAGATCCACCCATCCGGTGAGACCGCCGCCCCGAACCACCGGATACGGAACCATCGGATACGACGGAGCTGAGACGGAGGGGACCATGGGCATCGAGTATTCGAGCATCGTCGACGTGCCGCGCGACGACGTTTTCGCCTGGCACGCCCGGCCGGGTGCGATCCAGCGGCTGATGCCGCCGTGGCAGCCGATGCGGGTGATCGCGGAGGCGGATTCGCTCGCCGACGGCCGCGCGGTGCTGGGCCTTCCCGGTGGCCTGCGGTGGATCGCCGACCACCGGCCCGAAGACTACGATCCGCCCGCGCGCTTCGTCGACGAACTGGGCCGCGACGGTCTCACCTCGCTGCCCGCCGGTCTCGTCGCGTCGTGGCGGCACGAGCACATCTTCGAAGCGGTCGGCCGCGGCCGCACCCGCATCGTCGACCGGGTGGACACTCCGATCCCGGAAAAGCTTCTGCTGCAGACCTTCCGCTACCGGCACCGCCAGATCGCCGACGACCTGGACGCACACCGCTGGGCCCAGTCGCAGGGCGTGCGACCGGTGACGGTCGCGGTCACCGGGACCTCCGGGCTGGTCGGCAGCGCACTCACCGCGTTCCTGACCAGCGGCGGATACCGGGTGATCCGGCTCGTGCGCCGCCCCACCCGCAACCACCACGAGAGGCAATGGGATCCACAGGCACCGGCCGACGATCTGCTCGAAGGCGTGGACGCCGTCGTGCACCTGGCAGGTGCGTCCATCGGTGGCCGCTTCACCGACGAGCACAAGGCCGCAGCCCGCGACAGCAGGATCGAACCGACCCGGCTGCTCGCCGAATGCGCCGCCAACACCGCGAACGGGCCGGCCTCGTTCGTGTGCGCATCCGCGATCGGCCTGTACGGCTACTACCGGAGCGACGAGATGCTCGACGAGAACGCTTCCCGTGGTTCGGGTTTCCTCGCCGACCTGGTCGCAGACTGGGAGGCCGCGACCAAACCCGCCGAGGCCGGTGGCCTGCGCGTGGTCCACGTGCGCACCGGCATCGTGCAGACTCCGCGCGGCGGCACCCTGCAGATCCTGCGTCCGCTGTTCGCGGCCGGGCTCGGCGGCCGGCTCGGCGACGGCCGGCAGTGGCTGTCGTGGATCGACATCGACGATCTGATCGACGTCTACCACCGGGCGCTCGCGGACCCGTCTCTGTCCGGACCCGTGAATGCCGTTGCGCCGGAACCTGTCCGCAACGAGGACTACACCCGGATCCTGGCAAGCGTGCTGCACCGGCCGGCCCTGCTGCCCGTGCCGTCGTTCGGTCCGAAACTGCTTCTCGGCGACCAGGGTGCCCGTGAACTCGCCCTCGCCGACCAGCACGTCGTGCCGCGCCGGTTGCTCGAGGCCGGGCACACCTTCCGGCGTCCCCACCTCGAGGACAGCCTGCGGCATCAACTCGGGCACATCGTCGAGCAGAAATGACGGACCCGTTGCGCATCCTGGTCACCGGCGCCACCGGATACATCGGCGGCCGGCTCGCCCCTCGGCTCGTAGCCGCCGGGCACCGCGTGCGGGTGCTGGCCCGCACCCCGGACAAGTTGCGTGACGTCCCGTGGGCCGGCGACGTCGACGTGGTGCAGGGTGATCTCGACGACCCGGACTCGGTCGAGGCCGCGTGCCGCGACATCGACGTCGTCTACTACCTCGTCCATTCCATGGGCGGGAGAGGCGAATTCGAGGAGGCCGAACAGCGATCCGCCGAGCACGTCGCCGCAGCGGCGCGACGAGCCGGTGTCGGCCGGATCGTGTATCTCGGTGGCCTGCACCCGAATTCCGGCCATCTCTCGCCGCACCTGCGGTCGCGGGAACAGGTCGGCCGGATCCTCCTCGACTCCGGGGTACCCACGCTCGTGCTGCAGGCGGGCGTCGTCATCGGGTCGGGTTCGGCGTCGTTCGAGATGATCCGCCACCTCGGCAACCGTCTGCCGGTGATGACCACACCGCGCTGGGTGAACAACCGGATCCAGCCGATCGCGGTGCGCGACGTGCTGCACTATCTCGTCGCGGCCGCCGACGCACCGCTGCCGCGCAGCCGGACCTTCGACATCGGTGGCCCCGACGTGCTGCGCTACGGAGAGATGCTGCAGGTCTACGCGGAGGTCGCGGGGCTGCGGCGGCGACGCATCGTGGTGCTGCCGGTCCTCACGCCCAGACTGGCCGGCTTGTGGATCGGCCTGGTCACCCCCATTCCCCCGTCGCTGGGGCGCGCACTGATCGAATCGTTGAGCACCGATGCGGTCGTCTCGGAGCACGACATCGACGCGGTGATCCCGCCCCCACCGGGCGGCACCACCGGATACCGGGACGCGGTCGCGCTGGCGTTGCGCCGCATCGATCGCGGCGAGGTGGAAACCACGTGGGCGAACGCCTCACCGGTCGGCGCACCCGCCGACCCGCTACCGTCCGATCCGGACTGGGCCGGGGAGGTGGTGTTCACCGACGTACGCAGCCTGGACTGCGACTGCTCCGCGCGGGAGGTGTGGCCGGTCGTCGAGAGCATCGGCGGCGAAAACGGCTGGTATTCCTTCCCGTTGGCGTGGACGATCCGGGGCTGGCTGGACCGGTTCGCGGGTGGGGTGGGCCTGACACGGGGGCGCCGCAGCCCGACCACACTGCACACCGGCGACGCCCTGGACTTCTGGCGCGTCGAGCGGATCGACCGCTTCGAACTGCTGCGGCTGCGCGCCGAGATGCTCGCGCCGGGCGGGGCGTGGCTGGAATGGCGCCTCGAACCGCTGGGCCCGGACCGGACGCGGCTGCATCAGCGGGCGATCTTCTTCCCCAAAGGTCTTGCAGGCAGGCTGTACTGGTACTCGCTACTGCCGTTCCACGGAATCATCTTCAAGGGCATGCTCGAGAACATCGCGGGGGCTGCGCGCCGGGAGGTGAGCGTGGGCGGATGAGACCGACCGCCGCGGCGTCCTCACATCGTCGGATCTCAAAGGCGTCGGATCTCAAAGGCGTCGGATCTCAAAGGCGCAGCCCCGCAAAAAAAGCGGCCAGTCCATCGGGCGCAGCCAGAGGCAGCACGTGCGCAACGTACTGGTCGGGTCGCACGACGACGACGACACCACCGCGGTCGATCGCGCGGGACTCGAAGATGTCGTCGTCAGGGATCGCGGCGTAGACATGCTCGTAGTCGACCAGGTCGAACGGCCCGACTCTCGGCTTGAAAATGTCCGGCACGCGGCCGAGCTCGATCGCATGGTGGTCCTGCTGGTAGACGACCTTCAGGTCGAACCGGTCGTTCGGTCGGACGCCATCGGGAAGCTCCGCGAACGGCGAGTGCTCGGACGCGGTGAGCCACCGTGCCGCGTTCTCGAGAGCGGAATCACGACCAGAGGCGGACTCATCCGCGAAAAGGTAGATCCTCCAGCGCCCGTCGGCTCTGGCGTGATGACCGAGGTGGACCGGGTTGGTGTCGGCCACCCGTGAGACCCTGGCCGACGCGAAGCGCTGCCCGATCGGGAATCCCTTCGCGAGGTCCTGGTACGTCGGCCGGCCGACGATCATCGATGGCGGGTACTCGGTTCGGAATCCGGTGCGGAACTCTTCCGTGCTCCGGAAGAACGTCGGCACCTCCGCGACGTCGTCGAGCTCGTCGGCGCGTTTGGCGATCATTGCCGCCCAGGCCTTGTCGAAGTCGATCAGGTTCTTCGCGATGGCCTTGCGCTCGGCATCGTAGGTGGAGAGCAGCGACTCGGGGGCACGCCCGTCCAGGACGTGGCCGAGCTTCCAACCCAGGTTGAAGCCGTCCTGGAGCGAGACGTTCATGCCTTGTCCGCCCTTGGCGCTGTGCGTATGGCAGGCGTCGCCCAGGATGAACACCCGTGGAGGGCGTGGGTCGCCGGTGTGGTCGCGCCGTGCGTCGTCGAACTGCTCGGCCAGCCGGTGGCCGACTTCGTAGACGCTGAACCAGGCGACCTGCTTCACGTTGATCGAGTACGGGTGCAGGATCTTGTTGGCCTTCGCGATGACGGTCTCGACGGGCGTGGCCCGGACAGCGCTCGCCTGGTCGGGGACTTCACCGAGGTCGACGTACAACCGAAACAGGAATCCTCCCTCTCGGGGAATCACCATCATGTTGCCGTCGGTGCTCGACTGGATGGTCGACAGCAGTCGAATGTCGGGGAAGTCGGTGTCGGCCAGGGCGTCGATCACACCCCAGGCATGGTTGGCGCTGTGGCCCTCGAATCGGCAACCGATCGACCGGCGTACTCGACTGTGGGCACCATCGGCCCCTACGAGGTACCTCGTACGGACCTCGAACGTCTCTCCTGCACGCTCCCCGGCGGTATGGGCAAGGGTGACGTGTACCGGATACTCCGAGCCCGAAACGGTCTCGTGGCTTCTGTATTCCAGTCCGAAGTCCGGCTTCATGCGGCTGGGCGAGTTGGCCATGAACTCGGCGAAGTAGTCCAGTACGCGTGCCTGGTTGACGAGGATGTGCGGGAATTCGCTGAGCCCCTTCGGGTCGTCGAGTGACCGGCCGGCCCGGGCGATCTTTGTGGGATCGGCCGGGTCCGGCTGCCAGAAGGCGAATTCCGTCACATGGTGCGCCTCGGCGGCCAGGCGTTCGGCGAATCCGAACGCCTGGAAGGTCTCCAAACTCCGGGCTTGGAGACCGTCTGCGTGTCCGACTTCCAGACGGGCAGCGCGGCGTTCGACGACCCGCGTCGTGATGTTGGGGAATTGGGAGAGTTGAGCTGCGGTGATCATGCCGGCGGGACCGGTGCCGACGATGAGCACGTCGACCGTGTCGGGTAGGCCACTCGGCCGGGTCAGCCCGACGCCGGCGGCGGGCTGTACGCGGGGGTCGCCTGAGATGTAGCCGTGGTGATGGAACTGCATGGCGACGTCACACCTGCCCTGCAGGCGACGCGATCGCTTGCGCGCGCCAGACGTTCCACGCGCGGGTTGCCTGCCCGCCGACGGTCTCGTTCGCGGCCGCTGCCTCACCGGCGGTCAAGTAGCGCGGTTCACCGAGGGCGAGGGCTGAAGCCTGCGCGTGGGCGTTGACCTCGGTGTAGACCGCCCGGTAGACGGCCTCGGGCACCGAAGCGCCGACTGCGACCGAGCCGTGTCCGCGCATCAGTGCCACCGAGGAGTCACCGAGGGTCTCGGCGAGAGCGGCGCCCAGCTGCGAGGAGGTGATGAGGAGGTCGGTGGCGTCACCGGCGACGTCGGCGACCTCGAAGACGGGTGTCTGCTGCGGGTCCAGGAATCCGGCCATGTGAATGACCGGCCGCAACGGCACCGCGACGGTGCTGAACGGGACGACGGCGGGCGAGTGGCTGTGTACGACCGCCATCACATCGGGCCGACGACGGTAGATCTCGGCGTGGATGAACCGCTCCAGATAGGGGCTCCGAGGGTCGTCTGTGTCGCCGTCCAGATCGTGCTCGAGAAGGTCGGACTCCGTCACCGATCCCGGTGCGAGGTTGCGTGAGAGCCAGAACGTGTCGGCGCCCGGTGCGGTCCTCATGCTGACGTGGCCGAACGCATCGAGGACGCCCTGACGGACGAGGATGTGGTTGGCGGCGACCAGGTCGCCCACCGACGTGCCTTCGAGGGTGGTCATGCTGTCGATTCCTTCGCGTGGGTGTAGCTGAGCGGGGCGGTCACGAGCTGAGGAAGACGACGCCGGCGCGCTGAGCCATGATCGGCTGGACCTGATCGCGCACCCACTGTCGGTGGGCCGGGTGGTCCCGGAACTCCAGGTAGCCTGCCTCGTCGTCGAACTCGATGAGGGAAGCGAACTCGAAGTTGTCCGGCCGGATTCGCAGATCTCTGCCCATCTTCATCGACCGGATCGTGGCGATCCGGTCCCGCAGGCCGAGCAGGCCGTGAGCCATCCGCTGTATCTGTTCGTCGGTGGTGCCCTCGTGAAAGCGGAGCTCGATTACGTGGTGCAGCATCGTCAATGCCCCCTGCGCGGGATGCTGACCGTTTTGGATCGGGTGAAGCTGATGATCTCCTCGAGGCTCTCCTCTTTGCCGAGGCCCGAAGCCTTGACACCGCCGAAGGGGAGACCCGGGAAGTGGCGCGACGAGTCGTTGATCCAGACATAGCCGGCCTGGAGATCGTCGACGAACCTGTGTGCACGGTCGATGTCCTGCGTCCACACGCTGGCGGTCAGTCCGTACCGGACTCCGTTGGCGATGCGGACCGCCTCGTCGTCGTCGTCGAAGGTGAGCACCGACAGGACCGGCCCGAAGATCTCCTCCTGCGCGATCGTCATGTCGGGGGTGACTTCGTCGAACACCGTCGGGGCGATGAAGAGGCCCTCCGGCAGGTGGTCGGGTCGCCCGCCGCCGGTGGCGAGGACAGCGCCCTCGGCGAGCCCGGCCTCGATGTAGCCGCTGACCCGCTCGAAGTGCTCGCGGGAGACCAACGCACCCATTTCGGTCGATTCGAGGACAGGCACGCCGACCTTGATCTGTTCGACAAGTTCGACCACCCGTGCGACCACCTGGTCGGCGATCGAGCGGTGGACGAGCAGCCGGGAGTTCGACCCGCAGGACTCGCCCTGAGTAGCGGTGAAGTTCATGCCGAAGACGGCGCCCCGGGCCGCGGCCTCGATGTCGGCATCTGCGAGCACGACCATGGCGTTCTTGCCACCCAGTTCGAGGCTGACGTGTTTGACGCCGGCGCCGGCGCCGACCCGCTGGATGTCGCGGCCGGTGCGCTCGCTGCCGATGAACGCGATGCGCTCGATCTCGGGGTGGGCTGCGATCGCCACTCCCGGCTCCGGGCCGGCGCCGTTGACGATGTTGACCACGCCCGGGGGCAGGACCTCTGCGATGAGTTCACCGAGCCGGATCGCAGACAGCGGTGCCTGCGGCGGAGGCTTGAGGATGACTGCGTTACCGGCCATCAGTGGTGCGCCGAGCTTGCCTGCTCCGAAGAAGATGGGGTGGTTGAAGGGGATGATGCGGCCCACGACGCCGTACGGTTCGGGGCGCGAGTAGTGCAAACCGGCCCCGGCGCCGGGGTACGTCTCGCCCTTGATCATCAGGGCCCAGTCGGCGAACATCTCGAGCATGTCAGCTGCCGAGAGGGCGTCCTTGCGCATCGAGGTCACCGGGCTGCCGCCATCGAGCGCGTCGAGAAGACCGAGCTCGTCGGCGTTCGTCCGAATGTGACCGGCGAGTTCGCGAACCGCGGCCGCGCGCCCTTGCGGCGAGTACCGGCGCCAGGTCTCGAAGCCGCGCTGCCCCGATCGGACAGCGGCCTCGACATCGGCCGCACCTCCGTCGGCGACCTCCGCCAATGGCCGCTCGGTCGCCGGATCGACGGTTGTGAAGCCGGCGCCACTCACGGCCGGGCGAAGCTCGTTGTCGATGAGCAGACCCCAGTCACGCGACCGGATCGCGGCCAGCGTCTTCTCGTGGGGTGCGTACTCCGACTCGTAGGGCGACGTGCTCGTCATGGAGGATGGCATGGGTTCTCTGCCTCGTCAGGTTCATCGTTGTGATTCGGGTCATCAGGACGCGGTGGCTGCGCTCGTCAGGCGGGCGCGCAGCTCACGCCAGCGCTCCCCGCACTCGCGGGACGCGGCGGCGTAGGGCTCCGGCAGGTGGTTGTAGGGCGACCGGATCGGGCCGGGCCGGCAGTAGCCGGCGGCGGCGATCCGGGTCTTCTCGATCTGGAGGTTGTAGGAGGCGAAGAGCTCCTGGTCGGCGAACAGGTGGGCCGCAGGCTCGTTGGCCCAGGCAATGTCGGCCACCGCCTTCTCGACGGCTGCAGCGTCACCTGTCTGCAGCGCGTCCATCAGCACGATCGAGGGCTCCGGTCCCATTGCTGCGGCGGTGGCCCAGCAGCCCGTGGTGGTCGCGGGCGCTCGCTTCGCGAAGTCGTGCACGACCATGTCGCTGGGCAGGAAGTTCACCGTGCCCTCGGTTGCCTCGAGCATTCGCTCCAGATCGGGCGCCTTCGACACCTTTGCCGAGGTGACCGTGGGAGCTTGGGCCGCGATGCCCTCCCAGAACTCCACCGGGAAGGTGTAGCGGAAGGCTCGGGCGTTTGCGTAGACCATGACCGCCAGGTCCGGGAACGCCTCGCTGATCTGGGCGTAGTAGTCCACCGCCATCGCGGTGGTCAGCGGCTGCCACATCGGTAGGCCGAGCAGGGTGCCGTCGGCTCCCGACTCGGCGACCTTTCGCAGACGACGAGCGGTGCTGTGGCCACCCGAGCCGGTCGCGCCCACGAACGTCGGCACCCGACCGTCGACGGCCTCGACAATCGTGTCGACGACGACATCGAAGTCGTCCTCGCTCAGACTCGGGCACTCGCCCGTTGTTCCCAGCGCGATGATGCCGGAGACGCCGTCGCGCACGAGCTGATCGACCAGTCGCGCCGTCTCCTCGACATCCACCGTGTTCCGGGCATCGATCCGGTCGGAACCTGGCAGCGCGGGTGTCGGGATGATCCCGTACACTCCGCTGATCTCGGATGCGGTGATCACTCGGCCGCCCTTCGCGTCAGTCATCGTCACTACCTCGTGTTCCCTCGAATGTTGTTGTTTCACTTCGTGAAGTTGGGAGGGGGCGGACCGGCGTATCCCCAGGTGTCGCCCTTCCATTCCTCGCCCCAGAAGATGGCCTCCAAAGGGGCGTCCACCTCCTCCTCCACCTGCTCGAGCTCGGCGTAGTACTCGATGAACACACCCGCGGGGTCGGCGTAGTAGGTGAAGATGTTGTTTCCCGGCCCGTGTCGGCCGGGACCCCACACGCAGGGCGTCCCTTCGCGGGTCAGCGCGCCGAGTGCCGTCATGACGCTGTCCATGTCGACGACATCGAATGCGATGTGTTGGATCCCCGTCCGTTCGGAGTCGCAGACGGCGAGGCTGTGGTGATCGCGGTTGCACCTCATGAACGACATGCCGCGCGCGGTCCGGTCGCTGACCCGCAGGCCGAGCCGGCCGTAGAAGCGCTCGAGTACCGCGCGCTGCGGCGTGTTCAGCACGAAGTGGCCGAGCTTGCGGGGCGCGACGATCCGCGCACGGTGGCTCTCCTCGGTGACAGCCGCGCCGTACAGCAACTGGACGAGGTTGCCGTCTGGGTCGCGAACGGCAGCACTCGCCTCATGCCCGGGCCCGACCGCGTCCCCCGGCTCACGTTCCACCTGGCCGCCCGCGGCGACGGCCTGCTCGAACACTGCATCGAGGTCGGCACGGGTCGCGACGTCGAAGGACACGTGCACCAACTCCCCCCGGGTGGCGCCGGCGGGCGCCTGCTCGAGGGAGAGCCCGTGATGGGCGGAGGTTTGGGCTCGGAGATAGCGACGCTGCGCGTCGCCGTCGCCGCGGACGGGCGCCAGCCCCCAGCGGTCGCGGTAGAAGTCCTCGACCTGCTCGAGGTCGGGAACTGCGAGCGCGATGTTGTTGAGCGTCTGCACCTTGATCACACGGACCTCCGGTTTCTGGTGTGCACAAGCAGTACGACGAGGAGTGGCCTCATCCCCTTCGCGGGCGGTTCCTGATCCCTTCGGGGACCGCCCGCAGCCCTCAGTGGTGGCGGACGAAGTCCGCCACGAGGCGGTTGAACTCGTCAGCGTGCTCGAGCTGCGCCCAGTGGCCGCAGCGGTTGATGACATGCGCGCGCGAGTCAGGAATGTTCGCCGCCAGTACGAGCGCGGTCTCGAACGTGACGACCCGGTCGTCGCGGCCGTGGATCAGCAGCGCGGGTGCCGTGATCTCCGAGAGCCGGTTGGGATCGACCCAGATCGTGATGGGTGCCTTCGGGGCGGCCGCGAGCACATTGGCGGCGTGTTCGGGGCGCTTGGCCACTGCCTCGGACCGCTGCAGGCACAGCTCAGGAGTGGCAAACCGCTCCTTGTCGAAGACCATGATCTCGACGAGCCGCTTCATCTGCTCGGGGCTGTAGTCCGACCAGGTCTGAGCCATGATCTTGAGTCCTTCGGATGGGCCGCCGCCGGCACCGAACAGGATCGGCTTCATCTGGATGGGGGCACCCATGGTGATCAGGTGCGTGACCCGGTCCGGGTGCTCGATGGCCATCCGCAGTGAAGTGTGGCCGCCCATCGAGTTACCCACGAACGCCGCCTTCTCGATACCGAGGGCGTCGAGCAGCTCGCAGACCGCCTGCACCTGGTCGTAGGTCGAGAAGTCGACCGCGCTCGAGGCTCCCCAACCCGGGAGGTCCGGGGCGATGACGCGGAGACCCGCAGCGGCGATAGCTTCGATGTTGGGGTTGTAGTTGCTCCAACCGGTGGCGCCGGGGCCGCCCCCGTGAATCAGGATCACCGGATGGCCGTCGGCCGGGCCGGCCTCGTTGTAGTGGATGGTCCAGTTCTCGGTATCGACGTCCTTGGCGACGTCCGCCTCGATGAGGGTCATCAGTGGGCACCTTCCGGGGGCGTGTTGGTGAACGGGGCCTGGCCCAGCAGGGCGTGGACCATCTCGGGTGGGCGGTGTCCCCAGGCACTCAGCTGACCGAGGGTCTGCACCTCCCAGGTCTCGTCGTCGATGAGTAGACCGCCCCAGCCGTACTCGACGGAGAAGCCCGACGGCGTGCGGACGTAGAAGCTGAACATGCGGTCGTTGGGGTGCATGCCGAGCGTCATCTCGAAGGGCTGTTTGGCATCCATGCAGCGGTCGTAGGCCAGGCCCACGTCACGGATGTCGGTGACTTCGATCATGAAGTGGTGGGTGCGCTTCGGGTTCGGCATGTTGCCGAACGCCAGGGTGTGGTGCCGCGGATTGCAGTGCAGGAACACGACATCGGCGACGATCCCCGGCGCAAGTTCCTCGACGATGAAGTCGCTGATCTTGAAGCCGAGCAGGTCCAGATAGAACGCCAGGTAGTCCTCGCGGTCGACGTCCTTGGACATCAACACTTGGTGACCGGCCCCGCCCTGCCCGGTGACGAACGTGCCGAGCATCGTGCCGGAGTGGAACGGCGTCGCGGCGTCGGCGAAGCCGGTGACCAGCTCGATCCGGTTCCCGATCGGGTCTGCCGTGATGAAGATGCGGTCGACCTTGCGGGTGGCGGCGAGTGCTGCGTCGCCCTCGGTGACCTCCACCCCGGCACCCCGGAGCTTCTCGACGATCGTATCGAGCGATGCATCGTTCTCGACCTCGTAGCCGGTCGCGGCCAGGTCGTCGGCCGGACCCTGGGTGCAGAACCAGCGGTAGGCCTTGTCGTCGGTGCGGAAGCTGATCGAGTCAGGGTTCCTGTCGGCCACCTGCATGCCGAGCAGGTCGCCGGCGAAGTGCTCCCATTCCGCAAGTTTGCTGACCTCGTAGACGACGTAGGCGAGCTCCTTGACTCCAGTCATCGTTCTTTCCTCTCAGAGCGCGGGGACCGCGAGACCGGACTTGTCGGCTGCGGCGATGAACTTGTCGGGACGAACCGCGACCGCCCTGACGCCGTACCGCTCGAACCACGGAAGAAGCCTGTCCTCGAGGTCGACAAGATCGTTGGGGCCCTCCGTGTGGGACATCTTGGATCGCACCGTGCGGTAGGTCGCGCCGAGGGCATCCCACTCGGACTTCTCCTCGGCGCTCAGCAGGGTTGCCGGGTCGACCTCGGCGCCGATCAGGACGAAGCCGTGCCCTATCAACTCGTCGACGCGGGCGCGCGTACCGACGTGGTCGCCGATGTGGGGCTGCGGCAGCATCCGGCCGACGATGCTCGCATCGCCGAGTTCACCGCGCAGCCATCCCGCTTCCAACACCGGGGGTGCGAAGATCGGCTGCTCGGGTGGCGTCACGGTGTTCTCCGGGACGGCGTCCATCGCCTCGATTTCCTCCGGCGTCGCCTGCTGCATGATCACCCGGCCGAGCGCGATGGCAATGTTGGTGAAGAACTCGACGTTGGGGCGTCGCTCGGCCTCGTAGGTATCCAGCCACTCTTCGCCGAGCTCGCCACGCAGGACCCGCGCAAGCTTCCAGCCGAGGTTGTGGGCGTCGCGGATGCCGGACTGCATGCCGGCCCCGGCCCACGGCGGCATCAGGTGGGCTGCGTCGCCGGCGAGGAAGATGCGTCCGCGGCGCCACGACTCCGCGGCGCGGACGTGGTGGTGGTAGAAGGCATACTGCTCGATCTCGACGTCGTCCTCGGACTTGCCCAGCGCGTGCAGTAGCGGCCACACCTCGGCGGTGGAGGGGAAGTCGGCCTCGGTCTCACCGGGCCTGAGCGCGATCTCCCAGCGGTGGTGGCCGCCGGAGAGCGATATGTCGACGACAGGGTGCTCGGAGTCCGACCAGAATGTCGGGCAATCACTGTCGGGCCAGAAGCGCTTGGTCTTGCAGTCGATGACGATCCACTGGGTCGGGGCGGTATCGCCGAGCATCGGGATTCCGAGCAGTTTGCGCGTCGGGCTGGAGCCACCGTCGGCCGCGATCGCGTAGCGGGCGCGGGTGCTCGTCTCCCGACCCGTCTTGCGGTCGCGGGCGGTGATCGTGACGCCGGTTTCGTCCTGGTCCACGCCGATCACCTCGGCGCCCAATCGCACGTCGAGGGCGTCGTATTCCTCGGCGCAGCGACGCAGCTCGGCCTCCATCGTCGGCTGATAGATGTTGAAGAAGCGCGGCTTCGTGTTGCGCGTACCCAACTCGGACGGCGGATGCTGGACGCGCATGATCTCCTGGCCGTCATAGGTCACCCAGCGCAGCTTGTCCTCCGGCTCGATGACCTTCTCGATTCGCTCGTCGATCCCGAGCTCCTGAAAGATCCGCATCGTCCAGTCGTTGATCGTTACCGCACGAGCGCGGGCGTAGATGTCCGTATCGCGCTCGAACGCAATAACACTCGCGCCCTTGTTGGTCAGTGTGAGGGCTCCCGCAAGGCCGGTCGGGCCATAGCCGATGATCGCGACATCGGCATCGAAGTGGTCAGGCATTCATCACTCCTCCATTGTTCGACCAATCGGTCGATAACTTCGTGAGGAGCGTCACAGTTTCCGATCGCGCCGTCAACCGTTGGTGCACAAATTCCGCAGTGCAGAATTTGGTTCCATTTCGCGGCTTACCGTGCTGGTGCGCCGAGAGTGCGAGATCCGGGCATCGACAAGTCCGCCCTACAATTTGCACGTGGAAAGGCAGCGAGTCAGCAACCGGCGAGGGCGGCAGTCCCGCAACGAAATCCTGGAGACGGCCACCCGGGTTATGGGGCAGCGCGGTTACGCTGCCACGTCGCTGTCGGCTCTCAGCGCCGAGATAGGGCTGGCAAAGAGTGTGATCCTCCACCACTTCCACACCAAGAGCGGACTGCTCTCGGCAGTGATGGAAACGGGAATGAAGGACTTCTTCCAAGCCCTGGGCGACCCGCATACGAATCCGCCCGTCGACGGCACGCCCCGGGAGCGGCTGAGCTGGTTCCTCAATCGCGCAGCCGCGGTCTTGACCGAGCGAGAGGAGTTTCTCCGACTGCACATGCTGCTCATCCTCAGCGAGGAAGAGGACACGGGTGAGGCGGAGGTTGCAGACACTATCGCGAGCGTGCGCCGCGAGGGCCGGAGCCACGTGAACCGCATGATCCGCGAGTCGTTCCGTGGCCATGGGCCAGAGATCGCGAAGGCGGTCGCCGACAAGTTCGAGCGATTCTGCATGGCTGGAATCGACGGGGCCTTCCTCGGCAGACAAGCCGAGGCCGGCCGATCGATGAGTGAGGAGATGAACGAGCTCGCCGATGCCATCGCACTGATGGCGGAGGCGTTCTTGGCACAGCTCGATGCAGACGCGCTCGGCCCTGATTCGGCGGCGAGCGGGCGGACGTCGTCCGCCAGGCTGCTCGGTCCAGCTCGGCCGAGATAGGCGCCGGGACCGCATCGAATGCGATCCCGGCGCCGGATCCTCCGCTGCCGGTATCTTCCGCTACACCGTGCCTTCCGCTACACCGTGCAGAGCGGCTTGATCTCCTGCAGTCCTTCCGTGGTCGGGGAGGTCAGCATCAGGCACGAGTTGTACCCGGCGTCCTCGACGACCGTGCGGATCTGTTGCCACGCAGCGGCATCCACCACCGGCGAGCGCGACAGCACGAATCCGGACACCCGGCTCGGGTCACCGACGAGGGCCCACGAGTAGTCGTCGGCGAGGTAGGTGACGATGTAGTTGCTCGGACCGTCGAGCGAGTCCTGGAACGGCACACCCGGGAACGACACGTGCAGCGACGCGGTGTCGTTGACGCGGGCGTTGCCGACGATCCCGCGCCGCTCACCGGTGATCGTCGTGCACGAATTCTCCACGCGCACATTGCGTTCGTCGAGCAAGGTGTACTGCGCGGTGGTGTCGCGAACACAGTCGATGTTGTACGGCGCCGGATTGGCGGCGAGCTGGTACCAGCCGCCGACGTACTGCGTCACGTCGAGCCGGGGAACGGGAGTCAGCGGCGCCGCCTGAGCGGGCGCGGCGACGAGGGCCGAACCCGCCGCGGCAAGTGCCGCCGCGGCGAGTCCGAACATCGTTCGTTTCACGGGATCTCCTTTCGTCGGTCCGGGTACCGGAATTACTGCTGCGGAGGCAGCAGCACTCCGTCGATCAGGTAGACGGTGGCGTTCTCCGTTTCGATTCCACCACAGATCAGGTTGGCGTCGTTGAACTTCCAGTTCTCGCCCGACCCGGTCACCGTCACGGTCCCGCCCTGGACGGTGGTCTGCTCACCGGCGATGTCGGCGGGCGCGATCTCGCCCGGCACCACGTGATAGGTCAGGATGTCGGTCAGCAGCGCCGAGTCGGTCTTCAGCGTCTCGATCGTGGCCGGATCGACCTGGGCGAACGCGTCGTCGACCGGCGCGAACACGGTGAATTCACCGCCGTTGAGCGTGTCCACGAGGTTCACGTCCGGATTGAGCTGCCCGGACAGCGCCGCGGTCAGCGTGGTCAGCACCGGCACGTTCCCGGCGGCGGTGGCCACGGGTTCCTGCGCGATTGCCTCGAGCGACCCGGGTCCGGTCGGCACCTGCTCGGCGTAGGCGGCGCATCCCGGCCCCACCGGTCCCGCTGCCGCAGCCGGCTCGGTGGTCATCGTTTCCGTCGTCATCGCGGCGGGAGCCGAGGTCGTCGTCGAGTCCGTATCGGAGTCGTCGGACGAGCACGCCGACAGACCCATCACTGCTGCGGCGCCGATTCCGATCAGTGCCATGCTCTTTCGCGTTCGAATAGCCATCGTTCGTCTTCCTTCCGTGGCGAGGGCCCGGGGGCTCCGTCGATCGGGTGTGTCACCGGTCATTCGCCCCCGGTCGGGGGGCGGATGGGTCGGATTCGAAAGTTTTTTTCGAGGTCCGTTTCCGGGGCAGGTTTCTGCGGTGAGCCATCCGCCGTACCCGCGGCTCCGAATGGCGGTCATGGAGATTCCTTCGAGCCGGGTCCGTGCCCACGTGCTGGTGCTGCCCGGCGGCAAGCCGGTGAGTACCGCGACCGCCCGGTGGTGGCACCTGTCGCAGCTGCGCATGTCGTTGCTCACCGAGTCTCTGCGACTGCGTCTTTCCGGTACCGGCATCACCGTCCGCCAGGTGCAGTACACGGTGCGGGGCTGGAACGGGACCGTCCGCAGCCCCGTGCAGGACGGTCTGCGCGCCCTCGACGAGATCCGCCGCCGCCGGCCCGATGCGCCCATCGGCCTCGTCGGGCATTCGATGGGCGGGCGTGCCGTCGCACACCTCGCCGCGCACCCGCAGGTCGAGGCGGTGGTGGCGCTGGCCCCGTGGTGGCCGGACAACGAGGGCGCCCTGATCCCGCCGGGCCGGCGGCTCATGGTCGCGCACGGCACCGCGGACACGTGGACCGACCCGTCGGTCGCCGAGGCCCAGACGGAGGCCGCCCGCCGGCGCGGCGTGGATGCGACCTGGCTGCCCTTCCCCGAGGCCGGTCACTTCCTGCTCACCCGGCCCGAGCGCTGGCACGCGCTGACCGCCGATTTCCTGTCCGACGCCCTGACCCCGCCCACCCACTCCCCCGGAGGCTCCCGTGAAGCATGACCGGCCCCGTTCCGTCGCCGTGATCGGCAGTGGCGTCGCGGGCCTCACCGCGGCCCACGTCCTCTCCCGCCGCGACCGCGTCACCCTGTTCGAAGCCGACGCGCGTCTCGGCGGCCACGCCCACACGCACGACGTCGACCTCGGGAACGGGGTGCGGGTGCCGGTGGACACCGGCTTCATCGTGCACAACGACCGCACCTACCCGACGTTGCTGCGCCTGTTCGACGAACTGGGCGTCGCCACGCAGGACACCGACATGTCGATGTCCATCCGATCCGACGCGACCGGTCTCGAATACGCGGGCGCGAAGGGTCTGCCCGGCCTGTTCCCCGGCCTGCGGTCGCTGACCCGCCCCCGCTACCTACACATGCTCGGCGAAGTCGTCCGGTTCCATCGCCTCGCCCGCGGCCTGCTCGCCGAGACCGGCGACCCCGGTGACGTCACGCTCGCGGAATTCCTCGCCCGGCATCGCTTTTCGCGGTACTTCGAGGAGCACTTCATGACGCCGCTGGTCGCGGCGGTCTGGTCGTGCGATCCGGGGCAGGCCACCCGCTATCCGGCACGCTATCTGTTCACCTTCCTCGAACACCACGGCATGCTCACCGTCTTCGGATCGCCGACGTGGCGCACCGTGGCGGGCGGCTCGGCCCGCTACGTCGAGAAGATCGCCGCCGGGATCGACGAAGTGCTCGTCCACACCCCCGTGCACCACGTCGAACGCACCGGCGACGGTATCCGCCTGGTCGCCGGGGACGGGGACGCGCGCGCCTTCGACGCTGCGGTCATCGCGACCCACCCGCGGCACGCCCTGGCGATGCTCGCCCGGCCCACCGACCTGGAGCAGCAGGTCCTGGGCGCGATGCCGTACTCCGTCAACCACGCCCAGCTGCACACCGACACCTCGCTGCTGCCCAGCGCCGAACGCGCCCGGGCGTCGTGGAACTACCTGATCCCCCGCGACGGGGACGGCAGCGGCTCGGTGGTTGTCACCTACGACATGAGCCGGCTGATGCGGATCTCCACCGTCACCGATCGGCGTTTCCTCGTCACGCTCGGCGGCGCCGACCGCGTCGACCCGGACAAGGTGATCGCCGAGATGACCTACGAACACCCCTTGTACACACCGGAATCGGTGGCAGCCCAGCAGCGTCTTCCGGAACTCGGCAGCGACACACTCGCTTTCGCCGGCGCGTATCACGGCTGGGGATTCCACGAGGACGGCGCGCGCTCCGGCGTCGAGGCGGCACGTCGTCTCGGTGCCGAATGGGACAGCGCCCCCACGGAGTTCCGGAGTGCCGAGGCGGAGGTGCTCGCGCCATGACCACCCCGTCGCTCTACCGGACCCGGATCCGGCACACCCGCCACGCCCCGATCCGGCACGGCTTCGAATACCGCAGCTACAGCTGGTTCGTCGACCTCGACGACCTGCCCCGGCTGCCGCTGTGGCTGCGGCCCTTCGCGCGTTTCGATCCCGCCGACCATTTCGACGATCCGCGGCCGTGGGGGTCGCTGCGCGACGCCCTCGACGCCTACCTCGCGGAGCACGGCGTCGACCTGCGGGGCGGGCGGGTGACCGCCCTGCTCAACGCCCGGGTGCTCGGCTACGTGTTCAATCCCCTGAGCCTGTTCTGGTGCCACGACGACACGGGCGCTCTCGTGTGCGTGGTCGCCGAGGTGCACAACACGTACGGCGGCCGCCACTGCTACCTGATGCGCACCGACGCCGCGGGTCGCGCCGAGGTCGACAAGACGTTCTACGTCTCCCCGTTCAACCCCGTCGACGGCCGCTACCACCTGTCCGTCCCGGAACCCGGGGAGGAGCTGACGGTGGCGGTCGTCCTGCACCGGGACGGGTCGGTGCCGTTCACCGCGACGATGCGGGGCCGGGCGCGGCGGGCGACCGCCGCCACCGTCGCGGCCGCACAGCTCACCAACCCCCTTGCGCCGCTCGTGGTCTCGGCCCGCATCCGACGACAGGGTATCGCCCTGTGGCTGCGCAGACTGCCCCTCGTCCCCCGGCCCACCGGCCACCGTCTCCTGGAGGAAGTCCGATGACCGCACCGGAACTCGACGACACCGCACCCGCCGTGAACTCGCAGCGCTGGCCCGACATCGTCGCAGTCCGCACCGACCGGCACGCACGGGTGGCCGGTGCGGTCGCCGACCGCCTGTTCCGCAGTGCCGCGTCCCGGCTGGACGTGCGCGTGGAGTACCCCGACGGCACCGTGGTCGGTGCGACGCCCCGGGGACGGATCCTGCCGCGCATGATCATCCGCCGGCCCGAGCAGTTCGCCCGCCGCCTCGGGACCGCCGGACTCGTCGGATTCGGCGAGGCCTACATGGCCGGGGACTGGACGGCACCCGACCCGGTCGCGGTGCTCACTCCCTTCGCAGCCGAGGTCGACCGGTTGATCCCGCGTCCACTGCAGCGACTGCGCCGCCTGTTCGTCTCGGGGCATCCTGCTGCGGAACACAACTCGGAGAACAACACCCGCTCGAACATCTCCCGCCACTACGACCTGTCCAACGACCTGTTCGAATCGTTCCTCGACGAGACCCTGACCTACTCGAGCGCACTGTTCGACGAAATGCCGGCCCGCTGGGACGACCTCGCGCAGGCACAACGACACAAGATCGACCGCCTGCTCGACGCCGCGCGCGTCGGACCCGGCACACGCCTTCTCGAAATCGGCACGGGCTGGGGAGAATTGAGCCTGCGCGCGGCACAACGCGGGGCGCAGGTCCGATCGGTGACGCTGTCGAGCGAACAGCAGGAACTCGCGCGCCTCCGCATCGCCGAGGCCGGGCTCACCGAGGCGGTGCAGATCGATCTGCTCGACTACCGCGCGATCGACGGCGAGTACGACGCCATCGTGTCGGTGGAGATGATCGAGGCCGTCGGCTACGACTACTGGCCCACCTACTTCCGCGTCCTCGACCGGCTGCTGCGCCCCGGCGGGCGCGTGGCCCTGCAGGCGATCACCATGCCACACGAGCGGATGCTGGCGACTCGCGACACCTACACGTGGATCCACAAGTACGTCTTCCCCGGCGGGCTGCTGCCGTCCACCGAGGCGATCGAGACGATCACCCGGGACCACACGTCGCTGCGCACCGTCGACCGTCTGAGCTTCGGCGTCCACTACGCCGAGACGCTGCGGTTGTGGCGCGAACGGTTCACCGCGAACAGCGACCGGGTCGCGGCGCTCGGCTTCGACGCGACCTTCCGCCGGATGTGGGATTTTTATCTCGCCTATTCGGAGGCCGGTTTCCGCTCCGGCTATCTCGACGTCCAGCACATCGTTCTCGCGAAGGAGGCCCGGCCGTGAACGCCTGGAGCAGTTTCCTCACCGTCACGCTGGTGAGCCTTGCCGGGCTCGCGGTCCTGCAAGCGGGCACGTTCGCCGTCGGGCGCCGGATCGGCCGGTTCAACGTCGTCGACGTCGCGTGGGGCGCCGGCTTCGTGTACGTCGCCGCGGTCGCGGCGGCGCTCGGCGGCGGCGACCCGGCCCGCCGTGTGCTGCTGCTCGTGCTCGTCGCCCTGTGGGGTGTGCGGCTCACCTGGCACATGCACCGCAAGTCCGCGGGCAAGGGCGAGGACCCGCGGTACACGGCTCTGCTGAACCGGGCCGGCGGCGCATCCGTCGGCATCGTGGTGCGGAAGATCTTCGTCACCCAGGGAGCGGCGCAGTGGTTCGTCTCCCTGCCGATCCAGGTGTCCGCGGTCGCCGGACCCACCCGCGGTCTCGGCACGGTCGCGCTGGTCGCCGGTGTGGTGCTGTGGGTCGTCGGGTTCGTGTTCGAAGCAGTCGGTGACCGGCAGCTGCGCGCGTTCAAGGCCGATCCCGCCAACCGGGGCCGGATCATGGATCGCGGTCTGTGGGCGTGGACCCGTCATCCGAACTACTTCGGTGACGCCACGGTGTGGTGGGGCCTGTGGCTGATCGCCGCGAGTGTCTGGCCGGGGGTGCTCACCGTCGCCTCGCCCGCGATCATGACGTACTTCCTGGTGTACGCCACCGGTGCGCGGCTGCTGGAGCGGTCGATGTCCCAGCGCCCGGGCTATCCCGAGTACCAGCAGCGCACCTCGTACTTCCTTCCGCGGCCCCCGCGCCGCACGCTCGACGGAGCTGATCACCATGTTCGCCCCCGCGCCACCGGCTGACCCCGCACGTTTCCGTCGCCGGAGCGAGTTGAGCTGCCCGATTCGCCCAGCTAGGCTTTCCGGCGATGAGCGGACACGGCCGATGACGGACGTCGGCGGCGGCACCGACACACTCGACGGACTCCTCGCGAAGGTCGCGACGGAGGACCGGTCGGCCTTTGCCGAGTTCTACGACCTGACGCGCGCCCGCGCCTACGGCATGGTGCTGCGGGTGCTGCGCGATCCGGGATACAGCGAGGAAACGCTGCAGGAGGTCTACCTGCAGGTGTGGCGCACGGCCTCCGGCTTCGATCCCGCCCAGGGTTCGGCACTGTCGTGGCTGATCACCCTGGCTCACCGCCGGGCGGTCGACCGGGTCCGTTCCGAACAGTCCGGCGCCGACCGGGAGGCCCGCTACGGGGCACTGTCCACGGACCCGGCGTTCGACGCGGTGAGCGAGGAGGTGGTGCGCCGCGACGACACGCAGCAGGTCGCGGACTGTCTCGGCACGCTCACCGATCTGCAGCGACAGTCGGTCGAGCTCGCGTACTACAACGGCCTGACCTACCGGGAGGTGTCGGAACAACTGTCCGCCTCGCTTCCGACCGTCAAATCGAGAATCAGGGACGGATTGCTCCGTCTGCGGAATTGCCTTGGGGGTGAGCAGCGATGACGAACAGCACCCATGCCGATTTCGGCGGTGACGACCTTCTCGATCTCGCCGCCGTCTACGCCCTCGATGCGGTCTCGGATTCCGAGCGCGACGAGATCGACGCGCGCGTCGCCGCCGCGAGCCCCGAGGTGGCCGCCGCATTCGAGCGGGAGGTCCGGGAGGTCCGGGAGGCGATGGCGCAGGTCTCCGGCGTCGGCGCCGTGGAACCACCCGAACGCGTCCGGCAGCGTCTGCTCGAAACGATCGAAACCACACGCACTTCCGCGCCGGAGGCGACACCTCCCCCGATTTCGCTCGAGCAGTACCGCAATCGGCGACGGAACTTCCTGCTGGCCGCCGCGGCAGCCGTGATCGTCGCGGTCGGTGCCATCGGCGTCGGATCGTGGGTCCGGCAGGACGTCACCCCGCCGCCGACGTCCGCACAGATCCTCGCGGCCGACGACGTGCGCACCACGTCGGGCTCCATCGAGGGCGGCGGCACCGCGACCGTCGTCTACTCGAAGGAGGTCGACGCCGGGGTCCTGGTGATGAACAACGTGACCCCGCCGAGCGAGGGCACCGTCTACCAGATGTGGCTGATCAGCCCCGAGGGCATGACCTCCGCCGGCACCATGACCCCCGACGACGTCGCACCGTCGACGACGGCCGTGCTCGACGACCTCTCCGGCGCAACCGCATTGGGCTTCAGCGTCGAACCGACCGGCGGATCCACCCAGCCGTCGGCCATCTTCGCCGAACTGCCGTTGACCTGATCCGGCGCTGTCGGCGCGGCCGTTAGCTAGCCGCGCGACGCAAAGACAGCAGCGCGCGGCATACATAGCGCTGCTGTCTCGCCCGTCGGCGGCTGCGAGCGCACGACGGATCACAACAACCCGTGCTCGTGCGCGTAGGCCGCGGCCGCGGTGCGGGAGGTGACGTCCAGCTTGGTGAAGATGTTGCTCAGGTGCCGGGCCACCGTCTTCTCGCTCAGCACCAGCCGCTCGGCGATCTCGGGATTGCTGCAGCCGGTGGCCACGAGTCGCAGCACCTCGACCTCGCGTTCCGTCAGCCCGCCCGGCAGGCCGTGCCGCAGCATCCGGTCGACGTCCCGCTCGTCGGGTACGGCACCCAACCGGTCGAATATCCCACGGGCCGCGGTCAATTCCGTCCGCGCCGAGTATTCGTCGCCGATCTCCCGGATCGCGGTCCCGATGAGCACCCGCGACCGGGCGACTTCGTAGGGTGCGTCGAGGTCCGTCCAGATCCGGCAGGCGTCCCGTGCGGATCGGAGCGCGGATTCCGTTTCGCCCGAGGCGAGTTCGACGATCCCGCAGGCGTACGCGGCCATCGCCCGCAACCCGATGCACCCGAACCCGGTGGACAGCTCCGTCAACTCCCGGGCGGCACTCCGGGCCTCGTCGATCCGGTGCCCGCCGGTCAGCACTTCCACGGCGGCAGGCAGCACCCGCGATCGCCGGACGGGATCCGGTGTTTCCGCGAGAAGCCTGCGGACTGCCGCGACAGCCTGGGATGTTCTCCCCCGGCACGACCACAGGAGAGTGAGACCCGGCTGGGGTTCGTAGCCGAGAACCGATGCTTCGGTGAACGCGGCCTCGGCCTCGTCGTACTCGCCCCGGATCCGTAGCACGTCGCCTTGTTCGGCCAGCGCGAGCCCGGCAGCGCCCGGGGTGCCTGTTTCCGCGTACCTCTGTGCGGCGTGAGCGAATTCGTCGATTGCTTCCGTGAATTCCCCGTGCAATCGCAGGATCTGCCCGCGATGGACCGCGCACTGGCCGGTGAACGGGACCAGCGACGGCTGGGCTTCGCACCATCTGGTCAGGGCGGACGTCCACGACTCGGCCCGGACGAAGTCGGCCACCTCCTGGCAGCCCTCGATCATGGAGCAGTAGATCATTCCCGCGACGATCGGCGACACCTCGGAGGCCGCCACGCCCACCATCGACTCGTCGAGCAGATCGAGCCCCTCGGCTACGTGCCCGGAATACATCAGCAGGCGCCCTCGGTCCATCAGGCCCAACGCGATCAGGTCGGCGTTCCCGCTCCGGTACCCGGCGTCGCTCATCCGGTTCGCAGCGACCTCCGCACCGGCAAGATCGCCGCCGGCGAGGTGTCGATGCATCTCGAACAACGAGAGGAAGCCCGTTGCCACGTCGTCGGTCCGGTCCCCCAGCAGGCGCTGCGCCCTCGCCACCCAGCCGCCGGCCACGGCCATCTCCCCGCGCAGGCTCAGCACGAGGCACAACCAGCAGGCGAACCGAACCGCGCCGAGCGGGTTGCACTGCCGGACCTCGGCCGCATAGCCGCGCTGCAACGCGCGGACGGCGGCGTCGACTTCACCGGAGAGGAAGGCCGCGGTGGCCAGGTCGGTGAGGTCGCCGGCGTCGAGGGCACCGGCGCAGGAGAGCCGATCGAACGCTACGGCCCATTCGCGGCGTTCGAACGCCTCGCGTGCCCGCGCCAGATCCTCCACGATGCCCATCGCGCGTCCTCCATCTCGGAGGATACGCGCGGTGGAGTCAGGCAGCGGCGGGTTGCGAAGCCGCCTCGGCGCGACGCGCACAGATCGTCCGGGCCAGGAACTCGGCGTCGTAGCCGACACCCGGCAGGACCATCGAACCGAATCCGTACTGGAACGAGAGCCCGCAGAAGTACAGACCCGGTGCGTCCGCGACCACGCCTCGCATTTCCTTCGGCCAGCCGTCGTCTCCGAACACGGGCAGATCGATCCAGTCGAAGACCTGACGGAAACCGGTGCACCACACCACATTTGTCACGTCGACGACGGTCCCGTCGGCGAGCAGCGGAAGCCCGTCGCGGACGCCCACGACCCGGTCGAGCACGCGCGTGACACCGCGATCACGGAGATCCTGCCGCTTGACCCGGATCATCGGCCCACCGTGGAATCGGATCTCGGGCATCGCCTTGCGTCCGATCGGGGTCCGCCGCGTGAGGACATGCTTGGCCACGAACACGAGCGCGGGGAAGACCACCCGGAACCCCGGGCTTTCCGGGCGGACCGGGAGCTGGCCGCAATCTCGGCCACAGAGGGTCGTGGGATGGGTCGCGGCGACCTCGTAGGCGATGTCGGTGCCCGAGTGGGAGGCGCCGACGACGAGGACCGGCCCGGGCCGAAGCTGCGCGGGACGGCGATATTCGCTCGAGTGGAGCTGCCGGATGGACGGATCGAGGTCGACGGCGAAGTCCGGCAGCTTCGGTGTGCGTCCGAAAGTGCCGGTGGCGACGACGACGTTCTCGGCGGTGATCCTCCGGTCCCCGCAGTCGAGGACGTAGCCGTCGTCCGAGGCGGAGAGCCGCTCGACCCGGGTGCGCATGCGGACCGGCAGCTCGAACGTCTCGGCGTACGAGTTCAGGTAGGCGGCGACGTCGTCCTTGCCGGGGAACGTCCACGACCCACCCGGAAAGCGCAGTCCCGGCAGACTGTCGTATTTCGTCGGGGTGTACAGCCGGAGGGTGTCCCACTGGTTGCGCCAGTGGTCCCCGATGTGGTCGCTCGCATCGAGGATCAGGAACGGCCGCCCCCGGCGACGGAGGTGATATCCCGTGGACAGGCCGGCCTGGCCTGCTCCGATGATGACGGTTTCGACATGTTCGGTGGTCATGGGAACCTCCGCGTGAGTACTGCTGTGAACGTCTCTCACGCTAGGAGCGCAGGTCGATCCGCCGCGTCGGGCGAATTACCCAACTCCCGGACCGGCGCATGGGTAGATCATCCGGCCACAGCTACCGGCGCGCCGGGAAGACAGCAGCGCGCGGCATGCATCGCGCTCCTGTCTCGGCCGTCGGTGGCTGCGCGCGCTACGACGGACGGGTACCGACGACGACGGTGGCGTCGTGCTCCTCCGAAACCCGGACTGTCGCAGCGAGACCGGCTTCGGTGAAGATCGCGATCGCCGTGTCCGTCTGGGATTCCCCGATCTCCATCAGCAGCCTCCCGCCCGGCGCGAGCCAACCGGGGGCCTCGGCCGCCAGCCGACGGTGCACGTCCAGTCCGTCGCCGCCCCCGTCCAACGCGACCCGCGGTTCGTGCAACCGCGCCTCGGGCGGCATGAACGCGACCGCGTGCGACGGCACATAGGGCGCGTTCGCCACGAGCACGTCCACGCGCCGCGCGATCGACGCGGGTAGCGGCGCGCACAGGTCGCCGGTGAACACGCGGCCGCCGAACCGCTCGATGTTGCGGCGGGCGCACCGCACGGCGATCGGATCGACGTCGACGGCGTACAGCTCTACCCCCGCGACCGAGTGAGCCAGCACCGCCCCGACCGCACCCGAACCGCAGCACGTGTCGACGACGACGTCGCCGGGCATCAGCTTCTCGGCCGCGCAGCGGGTGAGGAACTCGGTGCGGCGCCGCGGCACGAACACCCCCGGCTCGACCACGATGCGCAGTCCGCAGAACTCGGCCCAGCCCAGGACGTGCTCGAGCGGCATGCCGTCGATGCGTCGCCCGACCAGTTGGGACAGTTCCTCCGGGCTTCGGGCCGCGACGGCGAGCAGGTCCGCTTCCTCCTCGGCGAACACGCACCCGGCCGCGCGCAACCGGGCGATCAGGTCGGTGCGGGACCGGTCCGGGGACGACGGTGTGGCGGCCACGCCACACCCTAACGCGGTTCATGTCCCGAAAAGGGAGCCCGGCGACACCCATCCGCGGCCGGATTCGCTCCGAATGCCCCTCGTCCACGCGGGCACGGCAGGATAGTTCACACGGCGAAGGGCCACCGACTTCAGGAGGAACGCTTGACGACCACGACGACACCACCGAAGCGCCCGACGAGGCGACTCCGCTGGTTGCTACCCGCACTGCTGTTGCTCGTGTGGCTCGCGATCGCCGGGGGCGGCGGTCCGTTCGCCGGGAAGCTCAGCGAGGTCGCGCAGAACGGCAACAGCGCGTTCCTGCCCGCATCGGCCGAATCGACCCGAGCGGATCAGCTGTATGCGGAGTTCACGTCCACGAACGCGGTACCCGCCATCGTCGTCGCCGAACGCGAATCCGGGATCACCCCCGACGACCTGGCGTTTCTCGCCGCCGAGTCGGTGGGTCCGCCCCCGATTCCGTCCCAGGACGGTCAGGCCGCCCAGCTGATAGTCCCGGTCGATGCAGAGAGTGACATCGGTGACGTGGTCGAGGAACTGCGCGACCGATTGGCCTCCCCACCGGACGGGCTGACCGTGCACGTCACCGGCCCGGCCGGGCAGATCGCCGACCTGTCCGCTGCGTTCGCCGGAATCGACGGGATTCTGCTGCTCGTCGCGGGTGGCGTGGTGCTGCTGATCCTGTTCGTGGTCTACCGCAGCCCGATCCTGCCGTTCGTCGTGATCATCTCGGCGGTGTTCGCGCTCGCTCTGGCCAGCCTCGCGGTATACATGCTCGCGGACGCCGGCACGATCGCCCTCAACGGGCAGAGTCAGGGCATCCTGTTCATCCTCGTGTTCGGTGCCGCCACCGACTACGCCCTGCTGCTGGTCGCGCGCTACCGCGAGGAACTGCGTGCGGTGGAGGACAAGTACGAGGCGATGCGCACCGCGTGGCGGTCGACGCTCGAGCCGATCGCCGCGTCCGCCGCGACGGTCATCGCGGGTGTGCTGTGCCTGCTGCTGTCGGATCTGAACTCGAACCGCGGTCTCGGACCGGTCGCCGCGATCGGTATCGCCGCCTCGTTCGTCGCGTCGATGACGTTCCTGCCCGCCGCGTTGGTGCTGCTCGGCCGATCCGCGTTCTGGCCGTCCCGCCCGAAGGCCGATCCCCAGGCCGACCGCGGTGATCTCGCGTCGGCGCACCGGTTCTGGAATTCGATCGCGCAGAAGGTCGGTGCCAACCCGCGGCCGATCTGGATGGTGTGCAGCGTCGTCCTCGTCGGGTTCGCGTTGCTGCTGCCGCAGTTCAAGGCCAGCGGCATCGCATCGTCGGATCTGTTTCTGCTCCAGACCGATTCGTCGTCCGGTCAGGAGATCCTCGGCGAACACTTCGATGCCGGTAGCGGTTCGCCCACGGTGATCGTCGCCCGCGAAGGCGCACTCGAGGCGGTCACCTCGGCCGCTCGCGTCGAAGGCGTCACCACCGTCACCCCGCTGGCCGGCCCCGACGGTGCCCCGACGGTCGTCGACGGCCGGATCGCGGTGCAGGCCACACTCTCCGATCCCGCCGATTCGCTGGAGGCCGAGGACACCGTCGAACGCATCCGCGACGCCGTGCACGCCGTTCCGGAGGCGGAGGCCCTCGTCGGCGGTACCACCGCCGTCGATCTCGACACCAAGGACACCGCGACCCGTGACCGCACCGTCATCATCCCGGTGGTCACGGCGGTGGTGCTGCTGATCCTGATCCTGCTGCTGCGGGCCATCGTCGCACCGGTGCTGCTGATGATCACGGTGATCGTTTCGTACGCGGCAACGCTCGGGGTGTCGTCGCTGCTGTTCAACCACGTGCTCGACTTCCCCGGCGCGGACCCGGTCGTGCCGCTGTTCGGGTTCGTGTTCCTCGTCGCACTCGGGATCGACTACAACATCTTCCTCATGACCCGAGTCCGTGAGGAGAGCGCGCGGGTCGGTACCCGGGAGGGCACGCTGCGTGCGCTGACGGTGACCGGTGGCGTCATCACGTCGGCCGGTGTCGTCCTGGCCGCCACGTTCTCGGCGCTCGCGGTGATCCCGCTGCTGTTCCTCGGACAGATCGCCTTCATCGTCGCGTTCGGTGTGCTCCTCGATGCGCTGCTCGTGCGATCGTTGCTGGTACCGGCGCTGACGATCGACATCGGCAAGCGGATCTGGTGGCCCAGCAAGCTCGCGTCGCGGGACGGGGCGGACTCCGGGACGGGAACTCGCGATCCCGAACCGGCCGTCAACGGCTAGATTCGATAAAGGTTCACCATGTCCGCCGGGTCCGGAAGGGCCCGGCGGGCGTCACGCGACGAGCGCAGGAGGACATGTGTTGAACACCGATGGCAGCTTGGGCAGGTCCGAAGCTGCCGTGGTGTCCCTGCTCCTGATCGAGGACGATCCCGGCGACGCTCTGCTCGTCGAGGAGATGGCCTCGGACGCGGTGATCGACTTCGGCATCGTCTGGGCACAGTCGCTCGACGAGGCCCGCACCCGGCTCGGCACAACCCGGCCCGACTGCATCGTGCTGGATCTGAACCTGCCCGACGCCCACGGTCTCGATGCTCTCGAGGCCGTGCTGAAGTACGCGCCCGGTGTGCCGGTGATCGTGATGACGGGCCTCGCCGCGGAACAGGCCGGACTCACCGCGGTCGCCGAGGGCGCCCAGGACTATCTGATCAAGGGTGTCGTCGACGCGGAGCTGCTCACCCGCTCGGTGCGCTACGCGATCGAACGCAAACGGGCCGAACACGCGGCCGCCGCGCTGCAGGCGAGTGAACAACGCTCCCGCGAGAACGCCCGGCTCGAACGCGGTCTGCTTCCGGTTCCGTTGCTGCGCAGCGAAAGTGTGGATGTGGTGACCCGGTACCGGACGGGCCGGGCCGGCGGTCTGCTGGGTGGCGACTTCTACGATGTCGTCGAAACCCGTGACGGCGCCGTCCACGTGCTGATCGGCGACGTCTGCGGCCACGGCGCCGACGAGGCGGCGCTCGGTGTCAACCTGCGAATAGGCTGGCGCACAATGGTTCTCGGCGGTGTCGATGTCGAGACGAAGATGAACACACTGGAACAACTGCTCGTCGCCGAACGCCCGCGGTCGCACATCTTCGCGACCGCGACCAGCGTGGTCCTCTCCGCCGACCGCCGTTCGATCGAGGTGGTGCGTGCCGGGCATCCGGGGATCCTGTTGCGCACCCCGGACGACGTCCAGTGGCTCGAGGTACCCGGCGGACCGGCGCTGGGCCTGCGCAAGCAGAGCGGCACGTGGCGGAAGACCACGATCGAGATCGACGAACGGACCGGACTGGTGCTGTTCACCGACGGACTGTTCGAGGCGAGGATCGACGAACTGGACCGGCTCGGCGAGGACGGCCTGCTCGAGTTCGCCCGCGAACTCGGAAGCGACTGCAGTGGAGAGAAATTCGTAGATTCCTTGATCGCCCGCGTGGAGGCGCTCGCGGCACCGCACGGCGGGCTGAGCGACGATGTCGCGGTCCTGCACGTGCAATGGGCGGACGGAGACGGCCGCTCGTGACGATTCCGACCCCACAGGCCGCCGCGGGCACGAAACTGACGGTGCAGGCCTGGTTCAATCTGATCCTGGCGATCATGACGCTGCTCGTCATCGCCGGCGCCATAGCGGGCGCCGCGGCGCTCGGCGCGAACTCGCGCGTCACCGACGACCTGACGGACCGCCTCATGCCGGCCCGCTCGGCCGCCTATCAGCTGCAGAGTGCACTGGTGAATCAGGAGACCGGCGTGCGCGGCTACGCCCTCACCGCGGACGACACCTTCCTCGCCCCCTATCGGGACGGCCTGCAGATCGAGCAGCAGTCCGAGAACCGGATCCGGGAACTGCTCGAGGACCGGGCCGACCTGCTCGCCGATCTCGACGCCCTCGAACGGACCGCACAGGAATGGCAGTCCACCTTCGCGGAACCTCTGCTCGCCACTCCGGCGCCCGATCCGGCGTTCTACGAGCGCGGCCGGGACCTGTTCGACGAGGTCCGCGCGAGTTTCGACCAGCAGAACCGGCACCTGGCCGAGGCGGTGGACGACGCGCGGGCGCAGATCGATCGCGCGCGCACGATGCGCAACGTCGTGTACGCGGCCCTGGCCATCGTGCTGGTGGTCGCGGCAGGCATCTTCGCCGTGCTCGTGCGCGTTGCGGTCACCGAGCCGCTGGCGCGGCTGGCCGCGTCCTCACGCCGGGTCGCGCAGGGCGAATTCGAGCATCGGGTCGACGCCGGCCGCGGGCCCGCCGACATCCGATCCCTCGCGACCGACATCGAGGGAATGCGCCGCCGCATCGTCACCGAACTCGACGTCGTCCGTGATCGTCAGCGGCAGCTCGAGGAGCAGACCCGCCAGCTCGATGCGACCGCGGAGGAGTTGCGTCGATCCAACGCGGATCTCGAGCAGTTCGCCTACGTCGCGTCCCACGACCTGCAGGAGCCGCTGCGTAAGGTCGCCTCGTTCTGCCAGTTGCTCGAGAAACGCTACGGCGATGTACTCGACGACCGCGGCCGGCAATACATCGATTTCGCCGTCGACGGCGCGCGCCGGATGCAAGCACTGATCAACGACCTGCTGGCGTTCTCCCGGGTCGGCCGCGTCGGTGACGGATTCGTGCGACTCCCCCTGGACCGCCCGCTCGACAAGGCGCTGGCGAACCTCACCGCTGTTGTCGAGGACACCGGCGCGCGGATCGAGCGGCCCGAGCGGCTGCCGGAGGTCGACGGGGACCCGACCCTGCTGTCGATGCTCTGGCAGAACCTGATCGGCAACGCGCTCAAGTTCAGCCGCCCCGATACTGAACCGCGGGTTGTCATCACCGTGGATCAGGACGGCAACATGTGGCGGATATGTGTGCAGGACAACGGAATCGGTATCCCCGAAGAATTCGCCGAGAAGATCTTCGTCATCTTCCAGCGACTGCACGCCCGCGAGGAGTACTCGGGGACCGGGATCGGGCTGTCCCTGTGCAAGAAGATCGTCGAGTACCACGGTGGTGAGATCCGGCTCGACCCGAGTTCCGGAACCGGCGCCCGCTTCTGTTTCACCCTTCCGGTCGCCCGGCCGGTCGCCGAGAACCCACCCACCGATGACGCGCAGCCCGTCGCTGCCACACCGACCGAAGGAACGAACCCATGAACCCCGTAGGCCACGCCATCGACGTCCTGCTCGTCGAGGACGACCCGGGAGACATCCTGATGACCCAGGAGGCCTTCGAATTCAACAAGGTCGGTAACACGCTGCACGTCGTGCGCGACGGGGAACAGGCGCTCGATTTCCTGTACCGCAGAGGCGAATACGCCGACGCCGTCCGTCCCGATCTGATCCTGCTCGATCTGAATCTGCCCAAGTACGACGGCCGCCAGGTCCTCGAGAAGATCAAGTCCGACCCGGACCTGGCGGACATCCCGGTCGTCATCCTCACCACGTCCGGTGCCGAGGAAGACATCGTGAGGAGTTACAAGCTCCACGCCAACGCCTACGTCACGAAGCCGGTCGATCTGGACCAGTTCATCGCGGCGGTGCGGCAGATCGACAACTTCTTCGTCCAGGTCGTGCGCCTGCCCCGGCACTGACGCGACGTCACGGTCCCGGTGATCGCCGGACCGTCAGTCACCGGAGCGGCGCAGGGCGTCGAGGAACCTTGCCGCCCACCGATGGACGTCGTTCTCGACCACCTGCTCGTGCATCGCGGCCATCCGTTCCTCGCGCGCGGCCGGGTCGGCGTCGAGCGCCTCGACGATGACGTCCTCGACCATGTCGAGGTCGTGCGGATTGACCAGGTACGCCTGGTGCAGTTCGTGTGCCGCCCCGGTGAATTCGCTCAGCACGAGCGCGCCGGTGTGGTCAGGATGACAGGCCACGTATTCCTTTGCGACGAGGTTCATTCCGTCCCGCAGCGGGGTGACGAGCATGAGGTCCGCAGCTACGAACAGGGCGATCAGCTCCTCGCGGTCGACGGGCTGGTAGAGATAGTGCACCGGGGGACGGTGCAGCTGTCCGTGCTCACCGTTGATCCGGCCCACTTGCAGCTCGACCGCGTCGCGCATCAGTGCGTACTGCTCCACCTGCTCCCGGCTGGGGGTGGCGAGCTGGATCATCACCTGCTTCGCCGGATCGAGCCGACCGTCGTCGTAGAGCTCGCCGATCGCCTGCAGGCGCAGATCGATGCCCTTCGTGTAGTCCAGGCGGTCCACCCCCAGCATAAGGTGCTCGGGGTCCCCGAGTTCCTCCCGGATCTCGGCGGCCCGGGCACGGATCTTCTCGCTGCGTGCCTGCTCCACGAGTTCCGCGGAGTCGATGGAGATGGGGAATGCGCCCACCCGCACGGTCCGGTCGCCGCACTCCACGCTGCCCACACCGTCGCGGATCGGCTGGGTCTCGAGACCGAGCAGACGGTGCGCGAGCGCCAGGAAGTTCTCCGCGCCGCCGGGCAGATGGAATCCGACCAGATCGGCGCCGAGCATCCCCTGCAGCACGCCGACCCGCCACGGCAACTGCGCGAAGAGCTCGGACGGTGGGAACGGAATGTGCAGGAAGAAACCGATCTTGAGGTCCGGCCGCAGCTCCCGGAGCATCGCCGGCACCAGTTGGAGCTGGTAGTCGTGCACCCATACCGTGGCTCCAGGTGCGGCCGCGCGCGCCGTGGCTTCGGCGAATCGGAGGTTCACCTCCCGATAGGTGCCCCACCAGCTGCGGTCGAAGGTCGGTTTGACCACGACGTCGTGGTACAGCGGCCACAGCGTGCTGTTCGAGAATCGGTGGTAGTAGCCCTCGACCTCGTCCTTGCTCAGGTGGATCGGATACATCCGCAGCCCGTCGAGGACGAACGGCTCGATCTCGCCTTTCGAGGCACCGGGCCATCCCACCCAGGTTCCGTTCCGACTCCGGAGAACCGGTTCGAGGGCCGTCACGAGGCCGCCGGGGCTGCGCCGCCACGCTCTCGAACCGTCGGGCTGCTCCTCCAGGTCCACCGGAAGACGGTTGGCCACCACGACGAAGTCCGATTCGTCGCGGTGCGAGTCAGCGGTCACGACAGCCTCCGTGAGAGCAGCATTCTTCGGTGACGGGGGTACCCCGGCCCGGCACATCCGAACCGGACGGTCGCCTACTCCTCGGACAGCCGGGACCGCATGTCCGCCAGGGTCCTGGCCAGCAACCGGGAGACGTGCACCTGGGAGACACCGATCTCCCGCGCGATCTCCGACTGGCTCTTCTCCTCGAAGAACCGCAGCATCAGGATGTGCCGCTCGCGCTCCGGGACGCGCTCGAGCAGCGGCTTCAGGAGGAGATAGCGCTCGGACTTCGCGAGCTGCTCGTCCTCCTCGCCGAGCGTGTCCGCCAGCGTCGCACCCGAACCGTCGTCGGACAGATCGAGGGGCGTGTCCAGGGAGGCGGGCTGATATGCACTGCGGGCGGCGAGCGCCTCGATGACCTCGCCGGTATCGGCACCGATCTCGGCCGCGATCTCCGCTGCCGTCGGTGACCGGCCCAGCCGCTGCGAGAGGTCGTCGGTGACCTTGTTGATGGACACGGTCAGGTCCTTGAGCCGCCGCGGTACGCGCGTGGACCAGGCGTGGTCACGGAAGTAGCGACGGATCTCGCCCATGACGGTGGGGACCGCGTACGCGGCGAAACCGCGTCCCTTCTCGGCGTCGAACCGGTCGATCGCGTGGAGCAACCCCACATAGGCGACCTGGTTCAGATCGTCGATGTCCTCACCGCGGCCGGCGAATCGCTGAGCGATGTTCTGCGCCAGCGGCATCGCGGCCGTGACGATCTTCTCGTGAAGGGCGGTGGCCTCGGCGGAACCGGGGGTGCATCCACGCAGGGCGACGAACAGCTCCGCGAGTTCCACTTCGTCGATTCTTCGGGTGTTCGCCGGACCGGCTCCGGCAGAGGGAGAATCGATTTCGGCAAGCGTCATGTCGGCATCCCGATGCTCAACTTCACCGTCGATTCCGCGGTTTCCCCGTTCGGCGCAGGGGTTTCGCTCGCAGACACGGTGTCCGCGAGCAATTCCACGATCCGCCAGTCGAGGCTGTCGGGTTCCGGTCGCCAGGATCGCACGGTCGTCGCGGTGACCTCGATGTCGAACACCTCGCGACCCCCGTGGAATCGGCAGGTGATCTCGGTCGCCGGTGCGGCCGCGTCGATGAGGAGCGTGCAGATCTGGTCGACCGCCAGCTTGAGATCGGAGACCTGATCGAGGGTGCACCCGCTGTGCATCGCCACCACCTCGGTGAGCATGCGGATGACGGGCAGCTGGGCGTGCAGCGCGGGCACCGACAATGTCGTCGGAATCGCGGCGCCGCCCGGCTCCGGTTCGGGTGCGGACGGCATCGGACGAGATGCGGTCTGTGTCAAGGTTCTACCTGCTGTTCTGACTCGGGCAGGGAAGTGCGGTCCGTCCCGTAGTTCCACTGCAGATGAATTCGGGTTCCTTCGTCGCCCGTTTCGACGCGGGCGCTGTCGCTGCAGGCGTGCATCAGGCGTATGCCCCGACCGCGACGCGTACGACTGTTGTCGGCTTCCGGTTTCCACGTCCCCCGATCGACGATCGAGACCGTCAGAACGCCCTCCGGACGATCGACCGCATGCAGATCGTAGGTGCCCGGCTCTCCCGGCGGGTAGGCGTGCTCGGCGACGTTGGCCAGCGCCTCGTAGGTCGCCAGGAGCATGTCGCCGGTCGTGTCCGCGGGGAGGCCGATCTCGCGGGCGAACTGTGCCAACCGGTGCCGGATCGGGGCGAGCGCGGTCAGGTCGGCGGGAAGCCTGTCGAGGCAGAGGCATCGATCACCGCCGCCGGTGTGAACCGACGCCGGTGGTGGAGCCTGTCGTCCCTGGTGGCTCATACGGTCGATAAGGCAGCTTCGACGGTCGGGAAGATCTCCAGAGCCTCGGCCAGCCCCACCAGGACCATCGGCCGCGCGGTCGCCGGACCGTCGGCGACGATCAGGAACCGGGATCTGCCCTCGAGTTCGTCGGCTGTGCGCATGAGCACCGCGAGCCCGGCCGACGAGAGGAACTGGACATCCAGCAGGTCGGCCACCAGTGTGGACGTGCCGCACAGCGCGGCCAACTCGGTCAGTTTCCGTTCGAACGCCGGGGCGGTGACGACATCGATCTCGCCGGCCGCGTGCAGCACGGCGACACCCTCGGTGAAGTCGACATCGAGCCTCAACTGCGAGCCCGGTGTGATTTCGGGCAAGTCGCCAGTTGCTACCTTTTCGGGATCCGCTACGCCCACGAGATCGCCCCTCCTGCTCGCTCCGTGCGCGCCCGCGCACCCGCTTCCGGACCGTGACCGCGGAAGTACGAGATCCCGTACAGCGCGTACATGCTTTTCACCACCGACTTCCGAGCGGTCTTCCACGGCGCCTTCCCCTGCCTCGTCTGCATCGTTCGCCTCCCTTCTGTGCCACAGGAACGCCCCCTGATACCCCCATTCCGGGCCACTTATTCCTCCTTTTTCGGAAATTTCCGTTTTCCTCGCTCCGGGCCCCGTCCGCACGGTGGCGCTCCGGCAGAAAAATCGGGTGGACCCGGAGACACGATGTCGTCCGGGCCCACCCGTGGGAGGAGAGGCAAGACGAATGAGGTACGCATTGGCCGGCGACTGGCATCACCTCACTCTCGGTCGAGCCGATACCGGCGCTCCTCTTCGGGGCTGGGCCTTCGTACGGGCCGAAGGCCGTCACCCCTCCGGAGGGCTCCGCTGGGTGGGTGGTATCCCCCTCGGTCGTCTGCCCTGCAGGACGGGGGGATACCGCAATCCGGTTTCCCCGTCGCGATCCCGCAGCGCGGTGGACACTCTCATGGATCGTTCCGGCGGTGCCGGGATCTCTCGGTCGAAGGTCTCGATCTCGCCGAGCAACCCGGAAAGATCCAGGTCGGGCACGAGCAACCGGTTGTCGAGCGATGACAGATCAGGAACTGCAACGGTCGTCATCGGATCTCCCGAAGCAACCGGGGGCGATCAGGCGCTGATCGCCTGGCGCTCGCTGTCCCGCGCGATCTCGATCTTGCGGGGCTTCGCCTGCTCGGCCACCGGGATCGCCAGTCGCAGCACGCCGTTACGATATTCCGCACGAATCCGGTCGGTGTCGAGATTCTCCCCGAGGAACAGCTGCCGGCTGAAGACACCGCGCGTGCGTTCCGCGGCGATCATGGTTCGTCCCTCATCCAGCTCGGGACGCGACGCCCGCACGGTGACCACGTTGCGTTCGACGTCGAGATCGAGGGAGTCCGCGTCGATACCCGGCAGATCGAACTCCACGAAGAATTCGTCACCTTCCCGCCAAGCATCCATCGGCATGACCGCCGGGCGTGCCGGCGTACCGAATACCTGCTGGGTCAGGCGGTCCAGCTCGCGGAAGGGATCGGTGCGCATCAACATGGTCGCCACCTCCGGTTCACTCCATTCTCACTTGAAGGAACTCAGATAACCTATGTCATCTGACATAGATATTATGTACCACCGAAGATAGAAGAGCGCAAGGGATGGCATCAGGTAATCTGACAGTTCGATCAGAAAGGGATGTCATGAACTCGGATCGACGCGACCACCTGCCCGGTTCGTCCCAGGCGGTGTATGCAATCTCGGTCGCGGCCGAGTTGGCCGGAGTGGGAGTCCAGACCCTGCGGCTGTACGAACAGCACGGTCTGCTCACCCCGGCCCGCAGCGCCGGCGGCACCCGCCGCTACAGCGGGGACGACCTCGCCCGGCTGGAACGGATCGTCGCGCTGGTCGCCCAGGGCATCAACCTCGCCGGCATCTCCCGCATTCTCGAGCTCGAAGACACGAACACCGCGCTCACGGCAGAACGCGACCGCCTCCGGGCGCGTCAGGAAGCGGACATGACCGGAGACGGCCGCGCGGCCGAGGCAAAAGCGAAGGTCAGGGACAGGCAGGCGTGACCAGGTCGTAGATCTGCTCGGCCTGCTCGGGCGTCGGCTGGACGTCGTTGTTGGCGGCCAGCGTCATGATCTGCTGTGTGACCTGCTGCTCGTCGGCACCGCTCGCCAGATCGTTGCACGAGGTGATCACGATGTTCTCGATGCTGGCGTCGTCCCGGTTCTCCGACAGGTCCGAGTAGCCCGTGCGGAACGCGACGACGAAGGCGCTCAGCTTGGCCTGGTCGAACGCGCCCAGCTCGTCCGTGGACGTCACCGTGGTCTCGTCGGCGGTGGTCTCGCCGGCAGTGGTCTCCTCCTCCGTGGGGGTCTGCATTTCGACGGAATTGTCGGTGGTGACCGATGCGGAGTCGGAGTCGTCGTCGCCGCAGGCGGCCAGTGACAGTACGGCTCCGGATGCGACCAGTGCAGCAGCGATGATCTTCTTCATGGGCCCTCCTCGAGTCGAGATTATGTGAACTCGTACCCCGACGCCGCCCGTCTCAACCGCCCCGCGTCGGCCTGTAGTGCCACTGCATCCGGATCTGCGTTCCCCCGTCTCCACGGTCGACCCGCACGGACTCACTGAGGGCGTTGATCAGCCGGAGTCCCTGACCGCGCCTCGTCACGCTGTTGTCGGCCTCCGGCTTCCAGGACCCTCGATCGACGACGGTGACGGTGAGCGCCGCGTCCTCGTCACTGTGTTCGACGACGAGATCGAACGTGCCCGGGTCGCCGGGCGAATAGGCATGTTCGACGATGTTCGCCAGCGCCTCGTAGGTGGCGAGCAGGACATCGCCGGTGGTGTCCGGCGGCAACCCGATCACCCGCGCGAATTCCGCGAGTTGCCGCCGCACCGTCGCGAGCACGTGTGGGTCGGCGCGTTCGCCTTCGATCACCAGGTGCCGATCCGCCGTAGCCGCCACGACCCGCCTTTCGCACTCGTTCATACCGTCGTCAGTGCCGCTTCCACCGTCGGGAATATCTCGAGAGTCTCGGCCATGCCCACGAGCGTCATCGGCCGCGCGGTCGCCGGGCCGGTAGCGGCGATCAGGAACCGGGAACGGCCTTCGAGTTCGTCGGCTGTGCGCATCAGCACGGCCAGACCCGCGGAGGACAGGAACCGGACGCCGAGCAGGTCGACCACCAGTACCGAGGTATCGGACGCGGAGGTACCGGACAGAGAGGCCAACTCGGCGAGTTTCTGCTCGAACGCCGGCGCGGTGACGATGTCGATCTCCCCACTCACGTGCAGCACGACCACACTGTCCGTGACCTCCACGGCGAGTCCGAGATGCGATTCGGGTGCAACATCCGGGTATTCCATTCGCTGAAGGCTACACGTGATCATCGCCGTTTACCCCGCTCGCGGCCGTTCCACACATCGAAATTCGACGACGGGCCCGTACCCCTGTTTCTGCACTTCAAACCTATTTTTCGAGCTTGACATGCCGACGGCGAGTGCCCTACAAGTAATCACCTGTTCGAAAGCGAATTTCGATTTCCCCATCGAGCCGGAGGTATGGAAATGGCCGAGAACACCGGTCGCAGCAAGCGAATCGGACAGTATCGAAATCCCCGTCTGCGACCCGTCGAAAGCGAGTGGGAATGGCAGCTGCGCGCGGCCTGCCGCGGCACGGACTCGGCAGTGTTCTTCGCCCCTACCGGCGAGTCCCGCCGTGAGCGCCGCCGCCGCGAGATCGCCGCGAAGACCGTGTGCATCAGCTGCCCGGTGCGAGTGGCCTGCCTGAAACACGCACTCGCCGTCCGGGAACCGCACGGCGTGTGGGGAGGACTGTCCGAGACGGAACGTCAGGCACTGCGCCCGGCCTCCGCCTGAATTCGAACGCATCGGCCTTCCCGCAGGTATCGATCCGTCACGAAACGGGCATCCCTCCGGTCATACAGCAGGTACGCCCCCGATGGCGCACACGAGCGCCGTGCATGAGAGGACGACTATGCACGCCGAAATCGCCGGACGCCCGATCACCTCACGCGGGAACGATGTCGAAGCCCGCCCGGACGGATCCCCCACCCGCCTCGCAGATCACCCCATTGGCTTCTCGGGTTCACTCGCTCTCGCCGGGATCGGCGTGACGGGAATCCCGGCCGCCGTCCTCACCCACTCGGCGCCCCTCGGCGCCCTGGTCGCGCTCGCCACCGCCGGATGCATCCTCACCGCGTCGGTGATGATCGGCGGTTGACCACCATCCGAATGAAACTCGAAATATATTGCATCACAAGGTATATCGACGCTTCGGCCGGGGAATCCCCGACGCGACACCGATAACGGAAAAAGGAGACTCGACGCTATGTTGTCAATGAGCATCATCGCCTGGATCATCATCGGCGGCCTGGCCGGCTGGATCGGTTCGAAACTGATGGGTACCGACGCCCAGCAGGGCATCCTGCTCAACATCGTCGTCGGCATCGTCGGCGGCCTGCTCGGGGGCTGGATCTTCAGCCTCCTCGGCGCCGACGTCGAGAGCGGCGGCTGGTTGTTCAGCTTCGTCACCTGCCTGGTCGGTGCGTGCATCCTCCTGTTCCTCGTCAAGCTCGTGACCGGCCGCAGCCGGGTCTGACCACCGGAACTCCATCACCCCCGGGGTGGGCGTCGTGGCGACGCCCACCCCGGCACATGCGCCCGAATCCTCTGGTTTCACAGCCCACTTCCGGCAGCGCGGCTAACGTCGTGATCATGCCTGCGGATGTCACCGTCCCACCGGCCGTCTCCACGCGACTGCCCGCCGCGACCACCGGGGGGCGACTCGCTTCTGTCCCACACGTAACCGGAACGGTCCTGGGCGTCTTCGCCGTACTGGTGGCCCTGTGGTCGATCTCGCCGACCCTGCGCTACTGGATCCACGTGCCGCGCGAGTACATCGACACCTACTACTTCGATGCACCGGACACCAGCCTCTCGTACGCACTGGTCGTCGGTCTGCTCGCGGCGGCTCTGGCCGGACGAAAACGCATCGCCTGGTGGATCCTGACCGTCTACCTCATCGCCTTCACGATCGACAACGCCGTGGTCGCGGTGACCGAACGCAACCCGAACGCAGCCGTCGCGCTCGTCGTGCATCTCGCCGTCGTCGGAATCCTCATCGCCGCATACCCGCAGTTCTACACGCGGGTCCGGCGCGGAGCGGTGTGGAAGGCACTCGCGGTGCTCGTCGGCGGACTCGCACTCGGGACCCTGATCGGCTGGGGTCTGGTCGAACTGTTCCCCGGCTCGCTGCCGGGCGACGAACGACTGCTGTGGGCGTTCAACCGCGTGACCGCGCTGACGATCCTCGACAACGACCAGTTCAGCGGTCGCCCAAACGGTTTCGTCAACACCCTGCTGGGCCTGCTCGGTGCGCTGGCGCTGCTGGCGGCGGTCGTCGTCCTGTTCCGCTCGCAACGCGCGGAGAACGCGCTCACCGGCAGCGACGAATCCGCGATCCGCGGTCTGCTCGACCGCGACGGCGACGATTCGCTCGGCTACTTCGCGACCCGCCGGGACAAGGCCGTGGTGTTCGCCCCGAGCGGGAAGGCCGCCGTCACCTATCGCGTCGAGGTCGGGGTGTGCCTGGCCAGCGGTGACCCCATCGGCAACCCCGAGGCCTGGCCGCACGCGATCGACGAGTGGCTCGCGCTGGCCCGCGGCTACGGCTGGGCACCGGCGGTGATGGGAGCGAGCCGAGCCGGCGCGACGGCGTACAACCGGGCCGGGCTGTCGGTGCTCGAACTCGGCGACGAAGCGATCCTGCACACTTCGGAGTTCACGCTCTCCGGCAGGGAGATGCGGCCCGTCCGCCAGGCCGTCAGCCGCGCGCGGAAACAGGGCGTGGCGGTACGAATCCGGCGGCACCGCGATCTGACGGACGACGAGATGGCCGAGGTGATCCGGCTGGCGGACGAGTGGCGCGACACCGAGACCGAACGCGGCTTCTCCATGGCGCTCGGCCGGCTCGGTGATCCCCTCGACGGCAACTGCCTGCTCGTCGAGGCGCACATCCACGGCGAGACCGTCGGGCTGCTGTCGCTCGTGCCGTGGGGCACCGACGGCATCTCGCTGGACCTGATGCGGCGCAGCCCGTCCGCCCCGAACGGCGTGGTGGAGCTGATGGTGTCGGAACTGGCCACCCACGGCAACGAATTCGGTGTCACCCGAATCTCGTTGAACTTCGCGGTGTTCCGGTCGGTGTTCGAGGAGGGGTCGCGGATCGGGGCGGGCCCGATCCTGCGCCTGTGGCGGTCGATCCTGCTGTTCTTCTCCCGCTGGTGGCAGCTCGAGGCCCTGTACCGCTCCAACCTGAAATACCGTCCGCAGTGGGCGCCCCGGTACCTGTGCTTCCGGGAGAACCGTGAGCTGCCCCGTGTGGGCATCGCCTCCGCGATCGCCGAGGGTTTCCTCACCGTCCCCAGCTTCCGGCGGCAGAAGGCCGTGCACCACACCGGCACCCACGACCACGCCCCGGCCGCGCTCGCCGAATCCGGGACGCTGCACGACGACGGCAGTGCCCCCACCACTGCTGCCGCCGTCGCCGCTCCCCCCGTCGCCGCCGCGCCCGTCGGGCCCCGCCGCCCCGAGCAGGTCCGGGTGCGGATGGCGAAACTCGCACCGCTGGCCGACGCGGGCATCGATCCGTATCCGGTGGCCGTACGTCCCACCCACACCGCGGTCACCGCCCACGACGCACCCGCCGGGACGGCGGTCCGCGTCGCGGGCCGGCTGCTGCGGATCCGCGACTTCGGCGGGGTGCTGTTCGCGGTGCTGCGGGACTGGTCCGGCGACGTCCAGCTCCTCGTCGACCGCGGCGCCGTCGGCGGCCGCAGGTTCAGGTTCGACCTCGGCGACCTCGTCGAGGTCAGCGGGACGATGGGACGCAGCCGCAACGGAGACGTCGCGCTGCTCGTCGACGACTGGCGCCTCGACGGCAAGTGCCTGCATCCGCTGCCCGACAAGTGGCGCGGGCTCGTCGACCCCGAGGCTCGGGTGCGGCAACGCTACGTCGACCTCGCGATCAATCCGGGTGCGCGGCGGCTGCTGACCGCGCGCAGCGCCGTCGTGCGGTCCCTGCGCGACCAACTCGCTGCGCGCGGATACCTGGAAGTGGAGACCCCGATCCTGCAGTCGGTGCACGGAGGTGCCAACGCCGCGCCGTTCGTCACCCACATCAACGCCTACGACCTGGACCTGTATCTCCGGATCGCCCCGGAGCTGTATCTCAAGCGGCTGTGCGTCGCGGGCATGGAGAAGGTCTTCGAAATCGGCCGGGTGTTCCGCAACGAGGGCGCGGATTTCAAGCACAATCCCGAGTTCACGATCCTCGAGGCGTACGAGGCGCACAGCGACTACGAGCAGATGCGGGTGATGGCACGCGAGCTCGTCCAGCATGCCGCGGTCGCGGCGCACGGTCGCGAGATCCTGGTCCGGCCCGGTCCGGACGGGAAGCCGGTGGAGATCGACATCTCCGGAGAGTGGCCGGTGAAGACCTTCCACGGGGCGATCTCGGAGGCGCTCGGCGTCGACATCGACGCGAGCACACCGGTGGAGGAACTGCGACGGCTGTGCGACAACCGCGAGATCCCCTACAACCCGGCGTGGGACGCCGGCGCCACCGCGCAGGAGATGTACGAGCATCTCGTCGAGTCCCGCACCGAATTCCCGACGTTCTACACCGACTTCCCGACGTCGGTCTCGCCGCTGACCCGGCCGCACCCGACGAAGTCGGGCGTAGCCGCGAAATGGGATCTCGTCGCGTGGGGCATCGAACTGGGCACCGCCTACAGCGAGCTGACGGACCCGATCGATCAGCGGGCCCGGCTCACCGAGCAGTCACTGCTCGCGGCGGGTGGTGACGAGGAGGCCATGGAACTGGACGAGGACTTCCTCCAGGCACTCGAGCACGCGATGCCCCCGACCGGCGGACTGGGCATGGGCGTGGACCGCATCGTCATGCTCATCACCGGCGGCAGCATCCGCGAATCGCTGGCCTTCCCGCTCGCCAAACCCCGCGGACGGTGATCGCCGGGTTTCACGTGAAACACGGACCTCACCGAGCGATCGCTCGGCCCTCGTGGCACTGTGGGTGTGTGCAGTTGCTTCTGATTCGCCATGCTCTTCCCGTGCACAGCCGGGTCACCGAAGGCCGCGCCGACCCGGCGCTCGCCGAAGAGGGCCACGTTCAGGCCGCCCGCCTCCCCGAGGCCCTCTCGCCCTATCGCATCCGCCGGATCTTCAGCAGTCCGCAGCGCCGCGCGCTCGAAACCGCCGCACCGCTCGCGGTCGAACGCGACCTTCCGGTGGAGCAGATCGGCGACCTCGCCGAGTACGACTACGACCTCGACCACTACATCCCGTTCGACGACGCCCGCGAGCTCGCACCCGCGGCCTTCGAACGGATCCGTGCGGGGCTGCTGCCCGAATTCGTCGACGAGGAAGCCTTCCGCACGCGCGTCCTGCGCGGGGTGGACCGGATCGTCGGCACGTGCGCACACGAGGACACGGTCGCGGTGTTCGCGCACGGCGGTGTGGTCAATGCCGTGCTGCAGAACATCCTCGGCCTCGCGCGACCGCTAGAGTTCCCGATCGAGTACACCTCGGTGACCCGGGTCCTGGTCTCCCGCAACGGAGCCCGCCGCGCGGCGTCGATCAACGAGACCGGACACGTGCGGGATCTGCTCCGGGTGTGAACTGCTGTGACGGGCGTCACTCCGCCAGAACGGGATTCTGCGAGGTCGCCGTAAGCGAACCTATAAATCGTATGTACAACAGGCATTGTCATCCTGTATAACGAGCACCTGACATGCCGAAGGGTGCGCCCACTGCCTACCCGAGACGCATCCCCCGGGGAAGGATGACGCAATCAATGGGGCAACGAAAGAGCCGCTCCCTCAGCCTGATGAACTGGCGCTTGTCCTACAAGCTCGCCGTCGTGCTCGCGATTCCTCTCCTCGCAGCCGTCGCGCTCGGTGCGCTGCGCGTGTCGACGCAGCTCGACGAAGCGCGCCGCTTCGACTCGTTGTCGGAGCAGATGGAAATCATCCCGGTGCTGTTCGACTTCTCGAACATCGTCGTCGCCCCGGCGACCGCGACCAGTCTCGGCCTGGCCATCGAGGAGGAATTCAGCCCCGAGAACGTCACGGCGGCGATCGCCAACGTCCGGAACCTCACGGTCGCAGGTAATTTCGATCCGAATGTCACCGAGAGGCTGACCACGGTCGCCGACGACGGGCAGGCGCTCTACAACACGATCCAGGACGGCTCCATCTCGCGGGACGAGCTCAAGAAGCGCACCGTCGACTTCCTCATCAAATGTGAAGCGACCTTCCGCATGCTGCTCGACCTCACCGAGAACACCGAGGTGCTCACCGACGGCACGAACATGCTCACCGCCTGGAACGCCCAGCGGACGATGCTCGACCAGATGACCTCGCTCGCCGTCTTCGCGACCAACCCCGACGCGGCCAAGCTCATGGCGCTCAACGCCCTGAACATCGAGGAGGGCACGCTCGGGCTGCTCCGGGGAACCTCCCTCGACACGGGCCAGGTCGACGTCATGCTCGGGAACGTCGCCCAGAAACGGTCCCTGATCACCAATTTCGTACCCAGCCTCAAGGCCGGCCTCGAACTGCGCGACTCCATGCTCAATGCGTACGCGCCGTATCAGGAAACGAACGACGTGGCCATCCAGCGCATGACCGCGACACTGGACCGGCTCACCTCCGACGCACGGTCCGCCGCCATTCGCGACAGCATCATCGTTCTCGCGATCCTCGCGGTCGCGCTCGCGGTCGCGCTCCTGGTGGCACGAGCCCTGTCCGTGCCGATGCGCCGCCTGCGTGACGGTGTGCTCGGCGCCGCGAACCACGAACTGCCCGCCGCGATCGCCGCGGTCAAGGACGGCGCGGACGTCACCTCCGTGGAACTGGCACCGATCGATGTGCACACCGACGAGGAGTTCGGTGAGCTCGCCCGCGCCGTGGACTCGATGAACTCCGAGGCGCTGCGGCTCGCCGGTGAGCAGGCGCATCTGCGGCAGCAGGTTTCCACGATGCTCGAAACCCTTGCGAGGCGGAACAAGACGCTCGTCGAGCAGCAGTTGTCGCTCATCGACTCGCTCGAGTACGAGGAGAAGGACCCGGTCCGGCTGCAGAGCCTGTTCGCGCTCGACCACCTCGCCGCGCGCATGCGACGCACCGGCGACTCGCTCCTCGTGCTCTCCGGCACCCGTCCCCGTACCCGCAGCGCCCCGGCTCCGCTCGGCGACGTTCTGCGCGGTGCGGTCTCCCAGGTCGAGAACTACCAGCGGGTGCGGATCGGCAACACTCCGCACGGGTACCTCGTCGGCAGCGCGGTCTCCGACGTCGTCCACCTGCTGGCCGAACTCGTCGACAACGCGCTGCGGGCCTCTCCGCCGAACAGCACCGTCACGTTCGAGTTCTCCGCTGCGGTCGGTGGCGGTCTGCTGCTCGAGATCGCCGACTGCGGTATCGGCGCCTCCCCGGAGATCCTCAACGAGATCAATTCGCGTCTCGCCGCCGGTGACAGCGCCGAGATCCACGCACCGCGTCAGATGGGTCTGTTCGTGGTGGGTCGCCTCGCGGCCCGCAACGGCATCAGCGTGCGTCTGCGTCCGACCTTCGATTCGGAGACGAACGCCGGCATCACCGCGTCGATCTACTTCCCCGCGTCCCTGCTCACCGATGTGCAGCAGAGCACTCCCGAGCCGATGACGGAGCGTCCGCGACGTCTGCGGTCGCCGGACGAGCCTGCACGGCACGTCGATCAGGCCACCGCGTGGGCGCAGCAGGCAACACAGCACCAGCAACCGGCACAGCACCAGCAACCGGCACAGCATCAACAGCCGGTGCCGCCGGGGACGCAGTGGCCGTCGCAGCCCATTCCCACGCAGCAGGACCAGTTCCGGAGCGGGCCGATGGACCTCGGGTCGCCACCGCGCTACGACGACAACCGCTACGACGACAACCGCTGACATCGGCGGGTTGCACCCGCCCCCGTCGGTGAACGAAAGCGCCGGCAGTCCACGCGACTGCCGGCGCTTTCGCCTTCCCTGCAGTCCGGATAACGCAGCTTTCCGTCACGCCTGCCAAGATCGGCCGGCCACGGGAAGATGGACGCATGACACCGCGTACGTCCCAGATTCGACGCTGGCGCAAAGGCGCGGCCCTGCACCTGCGCCTGCGCGATCTGACCGGGACTCTCGTCGTGGTCACGGGCGGCGGCAGCGGCATCGGCCGGGCCGCCGCTCAGGCGTTCTCGGCAGCCGGTGCGATCGTCGTCGTCGCAGACATCGACCTCGAGGCCGCGCGCGAGACCGTCGACCTCGTGAACACCCCGGACCCACGCGCCGGTGGTGCCGCGGCGGTGTTCGGCGGCGGCGCCCACGCCTACCTCGTCGATGTGACCGACGAGGAACAGGTCCAGGAGTTCGCAAGGAAGGTCCGTGAGCGTCACGGCGTGCCGGACGTCCTCGTCAACAACGCCGGACTGGGCATGATCGGATCGTTCGTCGACACGCCGCAGGAAGTGTTCGAGCACGTCATGGACGTCAACTTCTGGGGCGTCGTCTACGGGAGCCGCGTGTTCGCGAAGCAGATGATCGAACGCGGCACCGGCGGGCACATCGTGAACGTGTCGTCCGCGGCGGCGTTCATGCCGCAGAAGCGCATCGCCGCGTACGCCACGAGCAAGGCTGCAGTGCTGATGCTCTCCGACTGCCTCCGTGCCGAACTGCTCGAATACGGCATCGGTGTGACCGCGGTGTGCCCGAGCCTGGTCTCGACGAACTTCAACAGCAGCATCGCGTTCGTCGAGCCCAATCCGGAGGTCCGGAAGGCACGGCGCTCGCGGACGTCCGCGATATACCGCAAACTCGGCGTCCCGCCCGAGCGGGTCGCGAACGCCATGGTCGCGGCGGTCCGTCACAATCAGCCGATCGTGACGGTCGCGCCGGAAGCCAAGGCCCGTAAGTGGATCAGCCGCCTCGCCCCGCGTGCGATGCGCGTCGGTTCGCGGTTCGAAATCGACTGAGCCGGTGTGCCTTTGTGGCGGTCGGGGCCGCCACAAAGGCACACGGGCGGCGCAGCCGCCCTACGCCTTCGAGGCGAGCCAGTTCCGTAGCCAGGTGGTCGCGGTCGTGCCGCGGCCGTCGACGATGTAGGTGCCGTAGTCCTGGTGCACCTGCGATTCGAAGAACCGGCGGATCTCGTCCTCACGCTCGTCGTTGGCCTCTGGGGTGATCTGCAACTGCAGGGTCGGTAGCCCGCCCGCAGACATGATGTCGTTGTACAGACCCTCCGCCTCGCGCCGGTAGCTCTCCAAGCGATCCGGGGTGCTGCCGGCGGCGACTGCGAGGAAACCCGCCAGGCGCGTGACGAAGTCGTCCTTCGGCGTCGAGCAGTACAGGTCGCCGACCGCGCAGATCGTCCGCACGTTCGGGGTCACGAATCCGAACCCGCCGAGGCGGGGGCCTCCGGCACCGTTACCGGCGACCGGCGGGCCGACCAGGATGTCGGTTTCGGAACGTCGCGGATCCGAGAGCAACCCGACCGCGGCGAGCCGGTGCGGCGGCACCACCCCGAGTCCCGTCCCGATCTCCGCGGCGAGATCGCCTGCGGCGTCGGCGCCCTGGCTGTAGCCGACGAGTGCGAAGCGGGTGGAGGCGCACTGAGCGGCGGTCGCCGCGATCAGACCGCGCGCATTGTCGACGGCACGCTGACGGGACGCGCCGTACACGTCGCCTTCCCACGGGAACGCGGTCGCCGGATACTGCACGTAGTCGACTCGCGTGCCCGGGGGCAGGCCGGTGGTGACAGCGGCGAGCATACCGTTGCCGCGCGCCGGATCCGGAGTGCTGGACGTCTCCCACGTCCCCGGCACCGCGACGACGTTCAACGTCGGACACCAACCCGGATCTGCTTGTGCCGCAGGTACTGTCATGACCGACGCCAGCACGGTCCCCACTGCGGCCGTCATCATCGTCAACATTCGATTCAGCCTCAACGCGGCTCCCCCTGTCGACTCGTTCGCTGTGCTCCGGGCCGATTGTCCCGACCCGACATGTCACGGCCGTGAACAGGACGTGACCCGGAATGTCATTCCCGGATTACGGTTACCGGACCTCCTCCGATGTTCGTGACGAACACGTTCCCGGTTCCGTAGTCGAGGGTGTTTCCGACGACGCTGCGGTCGACGACGCGGGCCTGGGCGCCGGCACGGTGCACGACCGTGACGGCCGGTCCGAACAGGTTCGTGACGTAGACGTTGCCGGTGATCGGGTCGGTGACGACCGTGCCGGGCGGCGCCGGGATCTCGGCGGGCAGCGGCCCGTCGGCGGCGTTCCAGTCCGCGACCGTCACCGAGCCGGCGCCGATGTTCGTGACGAACACGCCTCCGCGCCCTGCGTCGAGAATCAGTTCCGGAATCCCTTCGGGCGCAGGTTCGTGCACCGCGGCGGGGCCCGGCGCGATCCAGCGGCGGTTCACCGTGACCACGCCCACGCCCACGTTGGTGACCGCGACGTTGCCGACGCCGCCGTCGACCCGCATCTCGACCGGTGCCGAGGAGACGGTGGTGCGGCCGTCCACACGTCCCACCGGTCGCGTCACCGAGACCGTGCCGGGTCCCAGGTTCGTGATGCACGCGTTACCGGCGCCGCCGTCGAGTCCGAGGAGGCGGAAGTCCTCGAATCTGGAGATCGGCGCGACCGGGTCGCCGCCGTCCACGACCACCGGTCCGCCGAGGTTCTGCACGCAATCGCCGGAGGCGGGCTCGGCAGCGTCTGCCGAGGCGGGTGCACCGGTGACCACGGCCACGGCCGCCGCACCGAGCAGGGTCACCGCACCCGACAGTGATCGCTTCGTGATCCTGTGCCTCACGGTCATGCGCTCGAGGATAACGGCCCGGTGACCGAACGGCCTGCAAAACGATCAGGGCGCGTCCCCGGGATTCCCGGGTACGCGCCCTGATCGGCGAGTTGCTACCTCAGCGCTGCGGCATCGTGCTGGTGGTGATCGGTGCGGGAAGCGCCGTTGCTCCCTCGAGGTACCGATCGACCGCCGCCGCGCAGGAGCGGCCCTCTGCGATGGCCCAGACGATCAGGGACTGACCGCGGCCCATGTCGCCGGCGACGAACACGCCGTCGACGTTGGTGGACCACTCGGTCGAGCGGGCGACGTTGCCGCGCTCGTTGAAGTCCACCCCGAGATCGGTGAGCAGGCCCGGCTTCTCCGGGCCGACGAAGCCCATCGCGAGAAGAACCAGGTCGGCCTCGAGCTCGAAATCCGTGCCGTCGACCTTCTCGAAGCGCCCGGCGACCATCTTCACCTCGTGCGCCTCGAGGGCAGTGACCTTGCCGTCGACACCGACGAATTGCTCGGTGTTGACGGAGAACACGCGCTCGCCGCCCTCTTCGTGCGCGGACGACACCCGGTACATCAGCGGGTAGGTCGGCCACGGCGTCGATTCGGCGCGCTGCTCCGGCGGACGCGGCATGATCTCGAACTGGTGCACGCTGACCGCGCCCTGGCGGTGCGAGGTGCCCAGGCAGTCGGCGCCGGTGTCGCCACCGCCGATGATGACGACCTTCTTGCCCTTCGCGTTGATGGGCGGCAGGCCGTTCTCGTCGGTGATCGGGTCGCCGAGCTGCACCCGGTTCGCCTGCGGCAGGAACTCCATCGCCTGATGGATGCCGTCGAGTTCGCGACCCGGGATCGGCAGGTCGCGCGCGACGGTGGAGCCACCGGCGAGGACCACGGCGTCGAACTGCTCGCGCAGTTCGTCGGCGCTGATGTCCACGCCCACGTTCACGCCCGGCTTGAAGATGGTGCCCTCGGCCTCCATCTGTGCCAGACGGCGGTCGATGAAGTGCTTCTCCATCTTGAATTCCGGGATGCCGTAGCGGAGGAGGCCGCCGATGCGGTCCTCGCGCTCGAACACCGTCACGGTGTGGCCGGCGCGGGTGAGCTGCTGCGCCGCAGCCAGACCCGCGGGGCCGGAACCGACGACCGCGACCTTCTTGCCGGTCAGCTTCGACGGCGGAACGGGGACGACGCGATTGTCCTCGAACGCCTTCTCGATCAGCTCGACCTCGACCTGCTTGATGGTCACCGGATCCTGGTTGATGCCCAGGACGCACGACGCCTCGCAGGGGGCCGGGCACAGCCGCCCGGTGAATTCCGGGAAGTTGTTGGTGGCGTGCAGACGCTCGATGCCGTCGTTCCACTTGCCCTTGTACACCAGGTCGTTCCACTCGGGAATCAGGTTCCCGAGGGGACAACCGTTGTGGCAGAAGGGAATACCGCAGTCCATGCAGCGGCTCGCCTGGACCTGGAGGGTGTCACGAGAGAAGGGCTCGTACACCTCCTTCCAGTCGAGAAGCCGCAGCGGAACCGGCCGGCGAACCGGCGTTTCACGCGAACCGTGCTTGAGGAAGCCGCTTGGATCACCCACGAGCCGCCTCCATGATCGCCTCGTCAACGTTCGCACCACGAATGGTGGCGTCCTTGATTGCCATGAGTACCTTCTTGTAATCGCGAGGCATGGCCTTCGCGAAATGGCTGACCTGCTGCGACCAGTCGGCCAGGATGCGGGCTGCGACCTCGGAGCCCGTCTCGTCACGATGGCGCTCGATGACACCCTTGAGCCAGGCGAAGTCCTCGCCCTCGAGGTCCTCGAGATCGACCAGTTCTGTATTGAGGTTGTCCTCGAAGTCGCGATCGGGGTTGTACACGAACGCGACACCGCCGGACATACCCGCACCGAAGTTGCGGCCCGTCTTGCCGAGGATGACGACCTTACCGCCGGTCATGTACTCGCAGCCGTGGTCGCCGACGCCTTCGACGACGGCCGTGGCACCCGAGTTGCGGACCGCGAACCGCTCGCCCGCGATACCTCGGATGAGCACCTCGCCACCGGTGGCACCGAACAGGATGACGTTGCCGGCGACGATGTTGTCCTCGGCGACGAATCCCGGTGCGGCGCTGTGCGGCGGGCGCACGATGATGCGGCCACCCGACAGGCCCTTGCCGACGAAGTCGTTGGCATCACCGAACAGGCGGAGCGTGACGCCCTTGGGCACGAACGCACCGAAGCTGTTACCGGCCGAGCCGGTGAGGGTGATGTCGATCGTGTTGTCCGGCAGGCCTTCTCCGCCGTACACCTTGGTGACCTCGTGGCCGAGCATGGTGCCGACGGTGCGGTTGACGTTGGTCACCTGCGTCTCGATGACGACCTTCTCGCCGCTCTCGAGCGCGGGCTGCGCCTTGGCGATCAGCTCGTTGTCGAGCGCCTTGTCCAGAGCGTGATCCTGTTCCTTGGTGCAGTGCAGGTCCTGCTCCGGGAAGATCGGCGACGTGACCTTGGTCAGCAGCGGCGACAGGTCCAGCTTCGACGCCCGGTAGTGCTCGACGGCCTTGGTGGTGTCGAGGAACTCGACCTGGCCGATGGCCTCGTCGAGCGTGCGGAAGCCCAGCTCGGCGAGCAGCTCACGCACCTCCTCGGCGATGAAGAGCATGAAGTTCTCGACGAACTCCGGCTTGCCGGTGAATCGCTTGCGCAGCACCGGGTTCTGCGTCGCCACACCGACGGGGCAGGTGTCGAGGTGGCACACGCGCATCATGATGCAGCCGGACACCACCAGCGGAGCGGTCGCGAAACCGAACTCCTCACCACCGAGCAGCGCCGCGATCATCACGTCACGGCCGGTCTTCATCTGGCCGTCGACCTGCACGACGATGCGGTCGCGCAGACCGTTGAGCATCAGCGTCTGCTGGGTCTCGGCCAGGCCGATCTCCCACGGGGCACCCGCGTGCTTGAGCGAGGTCAGCGGGGAGGCACCGGTGCCGCCGTCGTGACCGGAGATGAGCACCACGTCGGCGTGCGCCTTGGAGACACCCGCCGCGACGGTGCCGACACCGAGCTCGGACACCAGCTTCACGTGGATCCGGGCCTGCGGGTTGGCGTTCTTCAGATCGTGGATGAGCTGCGCGAGATCCTCGATCGAGTAGATGTCGTGGTGCGGCGGCGGCGAGATCAGGCCGACGCCCGGCGTCGAACCACGCACCTCGGCAACCCACGGGTACACCTTGTGCGGCGGAAGCTGGCCGCCCTCACCGGGCTTGGCACCCTGCGCCATCTTGATCTGGATGTCGGTGCAGTTGGTCAGGTAGTGCGCGGTGACACCGAAGCGACCCGACGCGACCTGCTTGATCGCCGAGCGCCGCCAGTCGCCGTTCTCGTCCGGCGTGAAGCGCGCCGGATCCTCGCCGCCCTCACCGGAGTTGGAGCGGGCGCCGAGACGGTTCATGGCGATCGCGAGGGTCTCGTGGGCCTCGGCGGAGATGGAGCCGTAGCTCATCGCGCCGGTCGAGAACCGCTTGACGATCTCGCTGGCCGGTTCGACCTCCTCGATCGGCACCGCCGGGCGCAGGCCCTTGCGGAACTCGAACAGGCCGCGCAGCGACGCGAGCTGCTTCGACTGGTCGTCGACGAGGCGGGTGTACTCCTTGAAGATCGAGTACTGGCCGGTGCGGGTGGCGTGCTGGAGCTTGAATACCGTGTCCGGGTTGAACAGGTGGTACTCGCCCTCGCGGCGCCACTGGTACTCGCCACCGACCTCGAGCTCGCGATGCGCATGCTCGGACGGGCGATCCAGGAACGCGGCGGCGTGCCGGACCGCGACGTCGTGCGCGATCTCGTCGAGGCCGACACCACCGAGCTGCGACTGCAGGCCGGTGAAGTACTCGTCGACGAGCTCCTGGGACAGGCCGATCACCTGGAACAGCTGCGCACCGGTGTAGGACGCGAGCGTGGAGATGCCCATCTTGGACATCACCTTCAGCACACCCTTCGAGGCGGCCTTGATGTAGTTCTGGATCGCCTTCTCGAGGGTCATGCCCTCGGGCAGGTCACCGTTCTGCAGCAGCTCGTCGATCGTCTCGAACGCCATGTACGGGTTGACCACGGCGGCACCGAAACCGCACAGCGCGGCGATGTGGTGCACCTCGCGGGCGTCGCCGGCCTCGACGAGCAGGCCCGCCTGGGTGCGGGTCTTCTCGCGGACGAGGTGGTGGTGCACCGCGGAGGTGAGCAGCAGCGACGGGATCGGGGCCATCGTCTCGTCGGACTCGCGGTCCGAGAGCACGATCAGGCGGGCGCCGCCCGCGATCGCCTCCGACACCTGGCTGCGGATCGAGTCGAGCGCGGCCTTCAGGCCCTCGCCACCGTCGGCGACCTTGTAGAGGCCGCGGATGATGACGCTGTTGAAGCCCGGGAACTGCCCGTCGTCGTTGACGTGGATGAGCTTCTGCAGGTCGTCGTTGTCGATCACGGGTGCGGACACCAGGATCTGACGGCACGAGTCGGCGGTCGGGTTCAGCAGGTCGCCCTCGGGACCGAGCATGCCGCCGAGGCTCGTGACGATCTCCTCGCGGATGGCGTCGAGCGGCGGGTTGGTCACCTGGGCGAACAGCTGCTGGAAGAAGTCGAACAGCATCCGCGGACGCGACGACAGCACCGCGATCGGGGTGTCGGTGCCCATCGAGCCGAGGGCTTCGCCACCGGTGGCGGCCATCGGCTTGACGAGGAGGTTGACCTCTTCGTTGGTGTAGCCGAAGACCTGCTGACGCAGCACGACACGCTCGTGCGACATGTAGGTGTACTTGCTCGGCGGCAGATCCTCGAGCCGGGCGATGCCCTGGTCGATCCACTCCTGGTAGGGGTGCTCGGACGCGAGCTCGTTCTTGATCTCGTTGTCGTCGATGATGCGGCCCTGCGCGGTGTCGACGAGGAACATGCGGCCCGGCTGCATGCGCATCTTGCGCACGACCTTCTCCGGGGCGATGTCGAGCACGCCGACCTCGGAGGCCATGACGACGAGGCCGTCGTCGGTGACCCACACGCGGGACGGACGCAGGCCGTTGCGGTCGAGCACGGCGCCGACGACGGTGCCGTCGGTGAAGCACACCGACGCCGGGCCGTCCCACGGCTCCATGAGCGCCGAGTGGTACTCGTAGAACGCCTTGCGCTTCGGATCCATGCTCTCGTGACGTTCCCACGCCTCGGGGATCATCATGAGCACGGCGTGCGGAAGGCTGCGGCCGCCGAGGTGCAGCATCTCGAGCACCTCGTCGAAACGCGCGGTGTCGGACGCGCCCTCGGTGCAGATCGGGAAGATCTTGTCGAGCTTGTCCCGGCCGCCGAAGATCTCGGACTCGATGAGCGCCTCGCGGGCACGCATCCAGTTCGCGTTACCCGTGACGGTGTTGATCTCACCGTTGTGCGCGACGCGGCGGAACGGATGCGCCAGGGGCCACGACGGGAACGTGTTGGTGGAGAAGCGCGAGTGCACCAGGCCCAGGGCCGACTCGACGCGCTCGTCCTGCAGGTCGAGGTAGAAGCCCTCGAGCTGCGGGGTGGTGAGCATGCCCTTGTAGACGAACGTCGACGGCGACAGGCTCGGGAAGTACACGGTCTCGCTGCCGGGACCGTCCTCGCCGGGACCCTCGTTGCCGAGTTCGTGCTCGGTGCGCTTGCGCACGACGTAGGCGCGGCGCTCGAGCTCGAGCCCGGTCAGGGTGCGGGCGCCGGAAGCGATGAAGATCTGCCGGAACGTCGGCATGGCGGACTTGGCCATCGACCCCAGGTCGGAGTCGTCGACGGGAACCTCGCGCCAGCCGAGGACCTCGAGGCCCTCCTCCGCGACGATCTTGTCGACGGCCGCCTGCGCGGCGTCGGCCGCGGCAGCGTCCTGAGGCAGGAACGCGATACCGGTCGCGTACGCACCGGCTTCGGGCAGCTCGAAGTCGACGACTTCACGGAAGTACCGGTCCGGAACCTGGATGAGAATGCCGGCACCGTCGCCGGTATTCGTCTCGGCACCCGCCGCGCCGCGGTGCTCCAGGTTCACGAGCGCGGTGATCGCCTTGGAGACGATGTCGCGGCTCTTGCGGCCGTGCATGTCGACGACGAAAGCGACGCCGCAGGAGTCGTGCTCGTTCGCCGGGTGGTAGAGCCCTTGAGGCCCGGGAAGATGCTTCATACCTAGCCTTCGTTGCATGTGATAGCACCGACGACCAGCAGCGCTGATGGCCATCTACTTGCTCTGAGCAAGTACCGACACGAGGTGGATCGGCACCGATAACCGTCAGTATCCGCCCTTCCGCGACGATGCGGGTGCCTTTTTTTCGGCAGCTCGGGCCCTGGAACTTCCGGCCGGTGGGGACGTTGTGCGTCCACCGTCTCGGACAGACGATATGTCAACAATGCGGGTGTAATGCAAGGAAGGCTGCCCTACCTATCCCCTGAGCTGCGGTGATGTTTCGTTAACACGGCCGTAGCGCGGCGGTGACACGGCGAAACGGAGCACAACCGCCGCTCACAACAGCGACCCGAGTACCCGGCGGATGCCCTCGCGCGGGTCGGAGTCGTCGTCCGACGTGAGCCGATGCAGGATCACCCCGTCGAGATAGTCCATGAGCACCCGCGCACAGGTTTCGGCGTCGTCGGTCCCGACCCCCAGCGCCGTGAGCATGCCCGTTCCCCAGGCCCGCAGTTCGTCGCGCCGCAGCTGCACCGCCGCGCGCAACTCCGCGACCGCGGCCGCCTCGACGAACAGCGCGTAGCGGGCCCGGGTGCGCACCACGTCGGGTCCGGTCGCGGTGAGCACGTAGCCGACCAGCAGCTCCACGAGTTCGTCGGTGGTCCGCGGTGCCGGCCCGACCAGCGCGGCCGCGTCGGCACGGTCGCGGTCGACGAGCCGGTCGAGCACACCTTCGAGCAGGGCGCGCCGGGTGCGGAAGTAGTTGGACGTCGAGCCGGCCGGGACACCCGCGGTCGCGTCCACACCCCGGTGGGTCAGGCCGCGCATTCCTTCCCTGCCGAGCAGGTCGATCGCCGCGTCGAGGACGGTGCTGCGTTTGTCGGACACAGCGTGACACTACACCGCGACACTACAACAGTAGTGACTGAACACTACAGATGTAGTACGTTCGGTCCATGACCACTCCGAGAAGCGGGAAAGCAGCAGTTCTGGGCGGCGGCATCGGCGGTCTCACCGCCGCGAACACACTCCTGCGCCACGGCTGGCGCGTCGACGTGTTCGAACGCTCCGACGCGCTGCCGGAATCCGGCACCGCGCTGGGGCTGTGGCCCGAGGCCCTCGACGCTCTGGAGACCGCGGGCCTCGGCGGTGCCGCGGAGTCGCAGGGTGTGCTGCAGGCGTCGGGGACGTTCCGCAGGTGGGACGGGCGGGTCATCGCACGGCTCGAGGGGATCCGCCGGTCCGCGGTGCTGCTCTCGCGCCCGGTCCTCCTCGGTCTCCTCGCGGGCGGCGTCCCCTCCGGGACGATCCGTTTCGGCCGGCCGGCGCCTGCACCCGGCGACCTCGCCGGCTACGACGTCGTGATCGCGGCGGACGGCATCGGCAGTCCCACCCGCGACCTTCTGTTCGGGCCCGCGTACCGGCCCGTGTACACCGGGCTGACCGCGTGGCGCGGCTGGGTAGCCGGCACCACCGACGACACGAGCGAAAGCTGGGGGCCGGGCGCGCTCTTCGGCATCACCCCACGCGACGGCGACCTCACCAACTGGTTCGCCGCCGTCCGCGCCCCTGCCGGATCCACGGGCGGCCTCGACGACCTGCGCGAGCGCTACCGGCACTGGCATCCCGCGGTGCGCGACGTGCTCGACCGCGTCGAGCCGGGCACGGTGCTCCATCACGACCTGTACGAGTCGCCGAGGCTGCCGTCCTACGTGTCCGGCACCGTCGCACTGATCGGCGACGCGGCCCACGCCATGGCACCGAACCTGGGTCGCGGTGCGTGCGAAGCGATGGTCGACGGAGCCACGCTCGCGACCCTGCTCACCCGGCATCCGGTGCCGGACGCGCTCCGCCGCTACGACCGCGAGCGCCGCCGCCGCACCCAGCGGCTGGTGACGGCCTCGCACCTCATGAGCCGGATCGGCACCGCGCACCGCGCCACCGGCATCCGCGACGCGATCCTCGCCGGCGCGGCGCGGTTCGCGTGAGGAGAACACCGTCCCGGACGACCGCCGAAAAAATCCGGCCGGCGCGCGGAACCATTCGGTTCGCCGATGCGTCCAATCCCTCCGAGGAATCCAACTGCGTAATCAACCGCGGTGATCCGACTGCGATGTGGAGAGGGGTCGAATGGACAGGTCGAAGTCCGCACCAGCGCGCCGGGGGCGGTCGCTCCGCCGGATGACGGGCTGCGCGACGCTCGCGGTGGGCGCGTCCCTGATGGTGGTGTCCTGCTCGGGTGGTGAACCCGGGGACGCGGCACCGGCCGAGGCGGCCGAGCAGTATCGGCCACCCGAGCAGATCCAGGGCGCGACCGTCGTGTGGTCGGCAGAGCCCGGCGTCTACCTGCAGGACGAACACGGCACACTCGTGCGTGCCGCCGAGGAAGCAAGGTTCGTCGCCCGCTACGTGGGCATCGAGAACTCCTATCCCGGATTCGCGGCGGCACTGAATCCCGCCTCCGCGGGCATGATCACACCGCTGCGGGACCGGCAGCCCGTCGGGACGCTCCGCGCGCATGTCCTGTCCATCACACCGACCGACACCGGTTTCGAGGCTGCCGTGTGCACGGAGCGGTCCGAACTCGCGGAGAAGTGGCCCGACGGGCGATACCACTTCACGAAGACGACGGAGATCGAGTCCTTGGTCCGGTTCGCGCGAACCATGGCGCCCGCGGATGCCATCGAGCCGGCAGCGGCCGACGCGGCGGCCGATTCGAAACAGACGTCGAGCCAACGGCAATGGCAGTCGCCCGCGACCGATCTGTTCACCGGATCCGGATGGACCGTCGACTTCGCCGCCGACCCGGCCGGCACCCGGCAGCGGTGCCAGGCGTGGGGTCGCAGCATCCAGACGGAAAGAGCCGACTCCGACACGAGCAACACTCCCCCGAGTGTGTTGCCGGCCCTCCCCGGGTGGTGACCCGAACGGGCAGGGCGCTGTGTCCCCCCGACATCGGCGTTCCCCCGAAATCGGCCGCATCGCGCCGGATGCGCCCGTAGCCTTCCGGCATGGCCCCGGAAACCGAGGGACGCGGTGAAATCGAGGGACACGACGGAATCGAGGGACACGGCGGCGATCTCGCCGCGGCGGTGGCCCACGCCCACGGTGTCCGGACGATGTTCACCCTGTCCGGCGCACACGTCTTCCCGCTGTACGACGCCGTCGTCAAAGGCGAGTCGCCGATGCGGCTGATCGATGTCCGGCACGAGCAGACCGCGGTGTTCGCCGCGGAGGCCACCGGAAAACTCGAACGCCACCCCGGGCTCGCGGTCCTCACCGCGGGCCCGGGAGTCACGAACGGGATCAGCGCCGTCACCCAGGCGCACTTCTCCGGATCGCCACTGGTGGTGCTCGGCGGACGCGCACCCAACGGCCGCTGGGGTACGGGCAGCCTGCAGGAACTCGACCAGCCGCCGCTGCTGCACACCGTCACGAAGCTGTCCGAGACCGCGCGCACCGTCGACCGGATCGTCCCGACCGTGGACGCTGCGTTCACCGCGGCCGGTTCGTCGCATCGCGGACCGGCGTTCGTCGACGTCCCCATGGACGAACTGTTCGGCCGAACTTCGGCGAAAATAGCACCGCCCCAACATGTTCGGATCGACCCCGACCCCGATTCGCTGGCCGAGATCGCCGTCCTGCTGGCCGCCGCGTCGCGACCGCTCGTAGTGTTCGGCACCGACGTGTGGTCGGACGGAGCCGAGGCGGCCGCGCTGCGGTTCGTCGAGGAACTCCAGGTCCCCGCCATCACCAACGGCATGGGTCGCGGCACGATCCCCGGTGGGCACCCGCTGCTGGTGACGAAAGCGCGCGGGACCGCCGTCGGCACCTGTGACCTGGCGATCGTCGTCGGAACGCCGCTGGATTTCCGGCTCGGTTACGGCCGGTTCGGGGGTCGGGACGGGGCACCCGACGCGCAGGTCGTGCACATCGCCGACAGCCCGGGTCAGGTGTCGGCGCACGCGAGCCTCGCGGGCTCGGCGTCCGGCGACCTCACCGCGTGCCTGGACGGAATCCTCGCCGCATTGCCCGCCCGGCCCGACACCGGCGACTGGGTGAGCCGGCTGCGCAGCGAGGTCGACGCGGCGACGGCCCGGGACGCGGTGTTGCTCGGCGCCGATTCCGACCCGATCCACCCGGCCCGTATCTACGGGGAGCTGCTGCCGCGACTGGCCGAGGACGCGGTCGTCATCGGCGACGGCGGCGACTTCGTCTCGTTCGCAGGCAAATTCGTCGAACCGAAGCGGCCCGGCCAGTGGCTCGATCCGGGCCCGTACGGGTGTCTCGGCGCCGGCCTGGGTGCGGCGATCGCCGCGCGCATCGCGCGCCCGTCGAGCCAGGTGGTCCTGTTGCTCGGCGACGGTGCCGCCGGCCTGTCGCTGATGGACGTCGACACACTCGTCCGGCACAGGCTGCCGGTGGTGATCGTCGTCGGCAACAACTCGGCGTGGGGGCTGGAGAAGGGACCCATGCGGTTGCTGTACGGCTACGACGTGGCCGCGGATCTGGCGCCGGACACCCGGTACGACGAGGTGGCGACGGCGCTCGGTGCGGCCGGTGAACCGGTTCGTGACCCGCGGCGGATCGGGCCGGCGCTGGATCGGGGTTTCGCGGCGGACGTGCCGTATCTGATCAACGTGCTGACCGACGTCGAGGCCGCGTATCCGCGTGCGACAACCGGGATCTGACGAAAAATACCCCTCAAATAACAACTGACCGCAGCGATTGATTCAGCTGCGGTCAGCGGTATCGATACGGTAACAGGTGCCCTCCCGACGACGGAACCTGATGACCCGTGAAGTGAGTCACACCTAAGTTTGTGGGCTCGGCTTCCGGGTAGGACTACCGGATTCCCTCCCAGAGCACGCGAACGTCGGCACCCGGATCCTCCAGCTGCCCGGACTCCGCGCCGAAGCACATCACCGTGCGGGACTCGCCGTACGGACTCCAGCCCGGCCCACCCGTGCTCACGAACGACACCCACGCCCGGTGCATGTCGTCGGCCAGCACCTGCGGCGGATGCGGTCCGGCGAGCCGCTCGGCTCCCTCGACCCCGAGGTTGTCGAACGTGAAACCGAGCTCGAGCGCATGGGTCGCACCCAACCGGCCCTCGAACAGGCTCGACGGCCACTCGAACCGGTACACATAGGTCGACAGGAGCTGCACCGCGCGTGCCTCCGCGACACGCAGCGCCGGGATCAGGAACATCCAGTCACCGAGGACCGCGGTCATCAATTGCCCCGGCGTCGCATCCGGCCGCGACTCCCGGTAGGCGGCGAGGGCGGCCTCCACGTCGAGTCCGTACGCTCCGATCATCATCCGCAGCACGTTCTCGTCGATGCCCTGATCGACACCGCCCGGCACGAGGAACAGGCTGTACTCGTCGGCGTTCGTTCCGATCAGGACATCGATGTCGGACGACGCGCCGGCCACGATCCGGTCGATCGGCCGTCCCGGCAGCACCGTCCCGTCCACACACGGTTCGAACGCCATCGAGTCGGCGGCCACCTCACCCCACTGCTGCGGGTCCGGCTGGGCGAGGATCCGGCGGGACAGCGCGTCCTGCGCCACCACCAGGTCGGTGGGGTCGATGCTCGCGAAGCCCTCGCGGGTCGGTTCGACCCCCAGGTCCTCCGCGAGCGCGGTGGAGATCCGCTTGGCCGTGGCAAGAGACATCGCGGAGTGCCCGGCGCCGCTCTGCGCGATGACACGCCGGAACAGGCCCTCGGCGTCCGGCATCGCCACCAGCGACACCGCGCTCATCGCCCCCGCCGACTCCCCGGCGACGGTCACCAGGTCCGGGTTGCCGCCGAAGGAGGCGATGTTCTCGCGCACCCAGCGCAGCGCCGCGACCTGATCGAGCAGCCCCCGGTTGGCGGGAGCGCCCTCGAGGTAGGCGAAGCCTTCCACGCCGAGCCGGTAGTTGATCGACACGAACACCACACCGTCGCGCGCGAACGAGCCGCCGTCGTAGACCGGCACCGCGCTGCTGCCGTGGACGAAGGCACCGCCGTGGATCCACACGAGCACCGGCAACGACATCTCGAGGTCGGGAGTCCAGATGTTGAGGCTGAGGATGTCCTCGCCCGGAATCGACGGGTCCGGCAGCAGCCGGTCCAGCGGCGGGTGGTAGGGCGGTTTCGGCGCGGTCGGACCGAACTCGAACGCGTCCCGCACCCCGTCCCAGGGCCGTGCGGGTGCGGGCGCCGCGAACCGCAGATCGCCGAACGGCGGGGCCGCGTACGGGATCCCCTTGAACACGGAAATTCCGCTGCTGGTCGTCCCACGCACCCGCCCCAGCGTTGTCTCGACGATGGGCTCCATCCGTGGCTCCTCGCGACCGTTTCGGTTTGGCGACGTCATCTTTGCATCCCGACCGGCGCGGGGTCGGGAAAACGCCGGGGCGACCCGAAGATTCGCTCGAGGCGCCGCAACACCAGGACCGTGACGAACGGCAGCACCACCAGGCTCGCATAGATCGACAAGCCCAGCACCCCCACGAGACACAGGCGCAGCGTGCTCAACCGGTCGAGATTCGTGAGTTCCTCGCTCGCAATGCCGGTCGCGGGCACGAACAGGAAAAGCACCCCGGCCGCAGACAGCCACCGATAGCGATGCCGGGTTGCCGCCAGCAGGCCGCCGGGAACCATTGCGGCCGCGTAGAGCAGCACGATGAACAACGACCCGTCCCACGAGAAGTGCGGCTCTCCCCCGACCGCAACGGTGGCCGCACGCATCAGGATTCGGGACACGACACCGACCAGCACCCCGGCCACCAGAGCCGACGACAATCCGACGATCAGCGCACGCACCATCAGTCCCCCCGACCTACGACGAGCGCTCATGCTAACCGGACACCGGAATTCGCGCGCGGCGTAGCACTTCCGGCGCCCGAAGCGTCAGCCGACCCGCTGGGGTTCCCGCGGCACGGTGAACACCCGATCGACGACTGGCTGCAACACGACGACCGCCGTCGTCACGACCAGAACCCCGAGAGCGAAGCCGGACAGCACGTCGTGCGCGTAGTGCACGCCCACCATGACCCGTGAAAAACCGAGGAGTACAGCGACCGGCGCCGCGAACCAGAAGATGCGGGGTACCGCGAGAATGCAGGCGGTTGCGAGGGACGCGGCGATCACCGAATGGTTCGACGGCCACGACCAGTCCCCGATCGCAGGACACTCGAGGACCGTGGTCACGTCCGCCGCCCGGCAAGGACGGGGTTCGGTGATGACCAGTTTCACGGCCTCACTGGTCAGGTACGCGACGACCGCCCCGGCTCCGCCGGCGACGAGTGTCCCGAAGGCCCGGCGATCACGCTGCCACGTCCAGGCGGCCAGGACCACGAAGGTCGCGACCAGGACGAGCGGTCCCTTCTCCGCGACGACGGCGGCGAACGGCGCGAGGGGTGAGGGCTCGATCGTGCCGGCGACCGCACGATAGACGGAGTCCCTGAGCGGGACGGCGACGAGGGCGAGGAGGGCCAGCGAGACGGCCGTCGCAAGTGCAGCGGCGAGTGTCGAACGGGTGACGCGTGCAGGTCCGGGCGGCGAACCCTCCTCGAAATTCATGACACGACGCTACCGAGTCCCCGGACGGGTCGCAGACGGCCGGCCGGTGGGTCCCGAGCAGTGCCACGTCAGAAGGCCAGGTCGTCGCTACCCGTCCCGGGATCGAGCGTCGCGTCGTGAGCGCCCGGATCGAGGCCGTCGTGTTCGAGGCCTTCGACGCCGGTCCAGCTGTAGTCGCCGTGCGAACCGAGCGGGTCCGTGTCGGTGTCGTCCCCGAGCAGAATCGAGCCGGAGTCGAGGTCGTCGTCATCGATGTTGCCGATGTCGATGTCGTCGTCGGGAATCAGGTCGATGCCGATTTCCGGAGTGTCCGGATCCGTGGCGATCTCGAGGATGCGCTCCCACAACTCCTCCAGCAGTACCGGGATCGTGTCGTTGCGATCCAGACCGAGCATCTCCCACAGCGACGGATCCTGTTTGCCGGTCATCGCTCCCCCCTTTCCCGATGCCACACGGGACCCCGGATGTGCAGGGTCCGCACGGACACCCCTGGTGCAGTCGTACGGATGAACGCGGTCGCATTCACGTCTCGGGTTCGATGCGCGGGATACCCGGAATGTTCCGGACCGTTGCGAAACAGTCCGACCGACAAGGTCATTGAAGTGATCCGCGTCACATTCATGACTGTGCCGACCCGGTGTCAGCTGCGGTTTCCCCACTCGGACGCGGTCGCGGCGAAAAAGTCGGCGCTTTCCCGGAACCTTCCCGCTGTCCGAGCGCTCATATCTGCAACACCCGACGAGCGAAAGGCAACACCGACATGGCGAACCGCGGATCCTTCTCCGACATCACCGGCTCGAGCAACGCGAACCGCCAGGACTCGCAGTCCACGGCGAGCGACCGCTCGGACTCCTCCTACGGCAACAACTCGTCCTTCGACAGCGACGCCTCCTACGGCTCGTCCTCGGCCGCTCAGGAAGGCTCGACCAGCTACGAGTCCTACGAACGGTACGAGCGTTACGACTCGTCCGGCTCGTCCAGCTCGGACTCGTCCTACGGCTCCTCGGCGGCCTCCGGCTCGGATTCGTCCTACGGCAGCAACTCGTCCGCCTCCGATTCCTCCGACAGCGCGTCGTCGGCCTCCGCCTCGAACAGCAACGCGGTCAGCACGGGCTCCACCTCGACCGACAGCCTCGACGCCGGCCGGAGCGCCCAGGGCACCCCGTCCGGGCCCGTCCTGCTCGACGAGTTCACCGATCCCAACGGCGTCCTCGTCCAGGAGTACGACACCGATGGTGACGGCATCGCCGACACCGGACTCGTCGACCTCGACGCCGACGGCACCGTCGATGTGATCGGGATGGACACCGACGGCGACGGCCTCGTCGACGCCAACGCCGTCGACATCGACGGTGACGGTACCTTCGACGAAGCCGTCTTCGATCTGGACGCAGACGGTTCGGTCGACGCGATGGTGGACCTGCACACCGGTGCGGTCGACTTCGACGGTGACGGCATCGCCGACGACTACGTCGACACCAGCGCGTTCGATTCCGGTGCGTCCTCGGGCGGGGACCACGCCGACCTGGTCTGACACCCCGATCCATCCGAACCCGAGGAGTTCCCCGTGGCCGCTTCAACCGATCCGTTCGGCGTGGACCTGTCCGCACTCGACACCGCATCCGGCGCCGGAAGCTCTTCCGTCCCGGACGAATCCGAGCAGCCCTCGCCGGACTCGCCGAGTTCTCCGGCCGAGGGACTGCGGACGCAACCCGGAACGGCCGCAACGGAATCCGAACCGCCCGCGTCGCCGCTTGTATCACTGACCGACCAGCTGCGCGCGCCCGAGTCCCTTCCGGCCTCCGAACCTGCTGCGCCGCAACCGGGCTCCGTTCCGGTGCCGTCACCGGACTCACCCAACGCGCAGGATCGGATCCACACCGGCTACGGCACGGTCGACGCACCGCGGGACGGCGAGCTGTCGTCGACCACCGTCACCCCGGACGGTGTCGTGCAGACCGCGAACGACCTGAACGGTGACGGAGTGGTGGAATCGGTCGAGGTCGAGCTCGCCGACGGAAACCGGGTGGTCTACGCGGACACCGATCTCGACGGGTCGTTCGACACGGTCCGCTACGAGAGCGCCGATTTCCGGACGTACCAGGTGGAGAGCGACGCCGACGGCGACGGGCAGATCGACACCGTCATCACGTTCGACGAGGAGTACAACGCGACGGTCTCCGTCGACACCGACGGTGACGGCGTGGCCGACGAGAGCTACACGTCCGCTGACGGCATCGTCGATCCGGCCTGAGCCGATCCGACCCGAGTGCAAAGGGGCACACCATGGTGACCGGCGAGAACATCGACGATCTCATCGCGGCGGCGGATGTGGCCGCCGACGATCGGGAACGTGGCGTCGTGATCGAGCGTCTGGCCACGCTCGGCGTCGAACGCCTCGATGCGCCACCCGGCATTGCCTTCGATCCGACGCAGCATCGCGCGGTCTCACTCGTCCCGGCGTCATCGCCGGCCGACGAGAACACGATCGACGCGACGGTGCGACCCGGGTGGCGCCTCGGACCGGACATCCTGCGGTTCGTCGAGGTGGCCGTGAAGGTTCCGCCGTCGCGCTGTGCACAGCGATAACCGGCGGGCGACAACCGATCCTGCGGGCGGCATCCGGCGCGCTATAGGCTCCGCACGGTTGTCGTGCCGACGGGGCGCGACAGATCAGAACTCCGAGAGGGATAGCGAAA